>JAFYAH010000048.1 GCA_017540825.1 Candidatus Methanomethylophilaceae archaeon
ACGTTACATGCGATCCATGCATGCATCCCCGAAATTGAGGCCGCATACCCCTGTAGAGGCCTTGTCATATGGTGGCGAATCAATCTCACGCGTGCACACGCGCGCAATATAATAGAACCCTCATTTCATGTCGAGGTTAGGGTAGATGTATCCGCAGAGGCCGCATCTGTACTTCATGTCCTGCTGTACGCCTTCTTAGTAGATATCGTTATCATCGCCCAGGACCAGGATGGTGGCCTCGTCGTACTCGTCCCAGTCCTCTCCCACGTGCATCGTGTCGCTGGTGGTCTCGCAGTAGTAGAACTTCAGCCCGTTCTTGGTGTAGTAGCTGCCTCCCTTCACGTAGTCGAGGGCTACCGATCCGGCCATGTGCCCCCCTTCGTCCGGGTAGTCGTAGCCTTCGTAGACCAGCAGGGCGGCGTCGAACCCCATGGCCTTCACGAGGGAGCAGAACAGGATGGACGTGTCCTCGCAGTCTCCCCCTCTCTGAACGAGGGTCTCGATGGGGTATTTCCAGTACTCCCCGGATCTGGACAGCGGCTCGTCGCTCTCGTACGCGGTGGACTTCTGGACGAACTTCAGAACGTATTCGGCGCGATCGAGCTTCGTCATGCCCTCGGTCTTCGCGGCCAGCGTGGACGCTAAGGACCTGATGCTGTCCGACCTGTAGTCGACGAAGCCCATCCTCTCGTCCTCGTCAGGGAACCTGTCGGCCGTGGACTCCCTGCATCTGGCGTAGTCCTGCGCCTCGACGGTCCACTCGAGGGACTGGGGGTCGTCTCCGAGCATCCAGCAGTATCTGCGGTGGATGTCTCCGGCTATCTCGTAGGTCCTGGTCTCCGAACCTTGCGTCCCGTCCTTAAGCGTACCTTTCGCCGTCACCGAGTACTCGCCGGGTATGAGCCAGAGGGTCCCTTCGGTCTCTCCCACCACCCGGTCGATGTAGTATCTCGAGTACCTGTCGGTAATGGTGACCGCGACGTCCTCGCCGAAGTCCTCGGACAGGCTCCAGCGCATCTCTCCTTCGCCGTCGAAGAACGTGCTGTCCGACTTCGCGATCAGGCTTATGTCCTCGTTCGCGACGAACGTGTACTCGTCCTTGTCGGTGAACAGCTTCCCGTCCGGGGTGTACCATCCCAGGAATCTGCTTCCGCTCTCTACCGCCTGCAGCGTCACCGTATCTCCGATGGGGACAGTCCTGCTCACGGACGCCAGGATGCCGTCCATGCGCAGGAGGTCCAGCATGACGCCCCTCTCGGTCTTGGCGTAAATCGGCGAGTTGTAGGCGAAGAAACTGTAAGTCTCGGACATCTCGAGCAGGTAGCCGCTCTCGTCGTACCATCCTGTGAAGAGGTAGCCGTCCTTGACGTGGGCTGTGAGCCTGACGTAGTCGTCCGTGCAGTAGTGGCCCGCCCCGTCGATGCGCTCTATGCCCTCGTCGGCGACCGGCTGGAGCTCGAACCCTATGAAGTAGTCCGGGTCCTCGGCTATCATGTAGCTGCCCATCGCTCCGCAGAACAGTATGAAGATGCATAGCGCCATCAGAGACTTGGACATGCTCGCGTACCCTTCTGGAATATGGGCTCGTTTCTTTAATAGGGTTGCGGGCCACAGCGATCTGGCCTTTCGGGGATCTTCTAAAGCTGGAATATGTCGAGAGGGGTGGCGGCGGCACGCTTTCCGACACAAGCGCACCGTCGCCGGCAAAAAGGTTTGGCAGAGGTCGCAGTCTGCAGGTCTCACGCTGGCCCGCTTCGGTCGTCCTTCCTGCAGCAGTCCTCGATGTCCACGTTGGGGCCCGAGCATCTGCTGCATTTCGTGCATCCGCATCCGCAGTCGTTCTTGCCCTTGCGCCTGTTGTTGACGAGATGGGCGATCGCCGCGGCGACCATCAGGACGATGATCGCCAGCACGATCAGGCTCCCGGTGCTCATTCCGTCTTCACCTCTTCGGAATCGTTCAGCTGTCTGAACGGGTCCTTTGCCCATACCAGGTATGCGATGATGGCTATGTTGACTATGCACAGCACGTACGACAGCGTTCCGACCTCCTGCCCGACGATGGTCCCGTACACGGCGAAGACTATCACCGACACGAGGTAGGCGATGAAGCACTGCCAGAGGACGGCGAATCCAGTGCTCTTCCAGGTTCTGAGCTCCCTGTGCATCGCCCCTATGGCCGCGAAGCAGGGCGCGCAGAGCAGGTTGAAGGTCAGGAACGACAAGGCTCCAGCCTTTCCGAGCAGATACGCCAGCACCTCCCAGATCTCCTCCCCTTCTTCGCTGATCTCCTCGACGCTGAACAGGGTGCCCATGGTAGCGATGAGGTTCTCCTTAGCCACAAGGCCGGTGATCGCGGCCACCGAGAACTCCCAGTTGTCTCCCCATCCGAGCGGCATGAAGACGTACTTGAGGCCTTCGCCGCACCAGGCGAGTATGGAGTCTCCGATGTCGACCATGTTGAGCCCGAAGTCGTAGCTGCAGAGGAACCATATGAGGATGGACGAGAGCAGGATTATCGTCGCCGCCTTCTTCACGAACGCCCAGGCTCTGTCGAACACGGACTTGGCCACGTTGAACAGCCTAGGCGAATGGTAGGGCGGCAGCTCCATGATGAACGGCGCCGGGGTGCCTGAGAACTTCTTCAGCTTCTTCATCACGACTCCTGTCAGGATGACCACCGCTATCCCGAGGATGTACGAGTACAGCCCTACCAGGACGCTGCCGCCGAAAAGGGCTCCGGCGATCATGGCGATGACGGGAAGCTTGGCTCCGCACGGCATGAACGTGACGGACATCGCGGTGATGCGGCGGTCGCTCTCGCTCTCGATGGTCCTGGAGGCCATGACGCCGGGGACCCCGCAGCCGATTCCGACCAGGAGCGGGATGAACGACTTCCCGGAGAGGCCGAAGTACCTGAACAGGCGGTCCATGACGAACGCGACGCGGGCCATGTAGCCGATCTCCTCGAGGATGACCAGGCACAGGAACAGGATTATCATCTGAGGCAGGAATCCGAGCACGGCTCCGACTCCGCCGATGATGCCGTCGACCAGGAGGCCGGAGAGCCAGGGCTCGACGTTGTTCTCCTCGCACCATCCGGCCACGTCCTCGCCGAATCCCTCGAACCAGTCGTTGAGCCATCCGGTCGCCCAGGCTCCAGGCGAAGTCCCCCATGTGCTGTCGTACATGGCGATGAAGTAGATCAGCGCCATGATGCCTATGAAGATGGGTATGCCCAGCCACCTGTTCGTGACTATGCGGTCCACCCTGTCGGACAGCGTCCCTTGCTCGTCGCGAGGGGCGCGCTTTACGTTCTTTCCGACGATCTCCGCGATCTTGTTGTACCTGCTGTCGGCGACGATCGAGTCCGCGCTGTCGTCGAACTCGTCCTCGAAGGCGTCGATCGCGGACTTTATCCCGTTCCTGGCGCCCGGCGCCTTCTCGACGACGTCGTCATCCCCCTCGAGCAGCTTGATGGCGTAGAACCTTATGCTGTCGTCGGGGACCTTGCCCTCCAAGGCTTTCTCGGCGGCGGACACAGCGCTCTCGAAGGAGCTCCCGTATCTGATCGGGACAGGCCTGGACTTGGATCCGGCCACCTGTTCGATTTTGGTCACGAGCTCGTCTATCCCGGTCTTCTTGGCCGCTGATATCGGTATCACGGGGACGCCCAGGTCCTTCGAGAGGCCGTCCACGTCGATCTTGTCCCCGGAGCTCTGTACCATGTCCATCATGTTCAGCGCCACGACCATGGGGGTTCCCATGTCGATCAGCTGCAGGGTCAGGAACAGGTTCCTTTCGAGGTTGGTGGCGTCGACGATGTTGATCAGGGCGTCGGGCTTGTCGTTCACAATGAAGTTCCTGCTGACGATCTCCTCGGGCGAATAAGGCGACATGGAGTAGATCCCGGGAAGGTCCACCAGCTCCGAGCTGGTTCCGCGGATCTTTCCGACTTTCTTATCGATCGTCACCCCAGGCCAGTTGCCGACGCGCTGGGATGCGCCGGTCAGAGCGTTGAACAGGGTCGTCTTGCCGCAGTTAGGGTTGCCTGCCAATGCTATAGTGTAGCTCATTTCATGCTCCTGCTTTGCGGAACGAAGCGTCCGAAAGCCTTTGTAAGGTCATTCGACCTCTACCATCTCCGCGTATTCTTTCCTGAGGCTCAGCTCGTATCCCCTGACCGTGATCTCGACAGGGTCTCCAAGCGGCGCCACCTTCCGCACGAAAATCGAGCATCCTTTGGTGATGCCCATGTCCATGATGTGCCTCTTCACAGCCCCTTCGCCATGTATCTTGACGACCTTGACCGTGGAGCCGATAGAAGCCTCCTTAAGCGTCATCATAGGAACCAGCTCGCTGCGCGACTATGATCTTGGAGGCCATCGCGGCGTCTATGGCGACTCTCGATCCCTTGACGTCGACGATGATGTTGCCCTTCACCGTGTTTATCACTCTGACTGCAGTGCCTGGGAGGAACCCTAGCTCGGAGAGGTACTTCTTCACCTCGTCCTTTCCGGAGATCCTCACGATCTCGCCGTTCTCGGCGTTCCGGAGAAAGGACAGCGGCATCTGGGGCCCGGTGCTCTCGCGGAGGCCGGCTCCAGCCACCATGATGTTCATTGCAGAGATGGAACTCATGAATTAGGTATTCCTAAAATTGTTATTTATAATTTAGTCTCTCCAAAATATTTTTCGCCTAGTTTAACATCAATTATTTCCGTTCATCCGAATCCATCTCGGCTAGCAGCCTAAGGTCGCGGGCTCCACGTCCAGCAGGCGCTCGCATGAAGCTTGAAGTCCCAGAGCGTCTTCTGTAGGAGGCTTTATTAAAATCTACTGACTGGCACGGTCATGCAGGCTGACATAGACATCGCCCAGTCGGCGAAGGTCAAACCCATCAAAGAGATAGCTGCGAAGATAGGGCTGTCAGAGGACGAGATCGTTCCCTACGGGAAATACATCGCGAAGGTGCCTCTGAACGTCATCGACAAATACAAGGACCGCAAGAACGGGAAGCTGGTCATGGTCACCGCGATCACGCCTACGCCCGCGGGAGAAGGCAAGACCGTGACGACGATCAGCCTAATCCAGGGCCTCGGCCGCCTGGGCAAGAACGTCGTGGGGGCGCTGAGGGAGCCCTCCATAGGCCCGACCTTCGGAGTAAAAGGCGGAGCGACCGGGGGCGGGTACGCCCAAGTCTATCCGATGTGGGACATCGATCTGCATTTCACCGGGGACATCCACGCGGTCACAGCCGCCCACAACCTGCTCTCGTCGATAATCGACAACCAGCTGGTGAGGGACAATCCTCTGGGCATAGACCCCACGAAGATCGTCCTCAAGAAGGCCATGGACATCAACGCGAGGGAGCTCAGGAACATAGTGGTGGGGCTCGGCAACGACAGGACCCTGGGAGGCGTGCCCCACGAGGCCGGATTCCTCATAACGTCCGCCTCCGAGATATCCGCCATCCTCGCCCTGTCCGTTTCCCGCGAGGACCTGAGGCGCAGGCTGGAGAGCATGGTCGTCGCGTACACCCAGGACAACAAGCAGATCACGGTGAAGGACCTGGGATGCGTCGGGGCTCTGATGGTGCTCCTCAAGGACGCCATAAACCCCAATCTCGTCCAGACCCTGGAGGGGCAGCCCGTGTTCGTCCACGGGTTCCCGTTCGCCAACATAGCCCACGGGACCAACAGCCTCATAGCCACGAAGACGGCGCTGAAGCTCGGGGACTACGTCATAACCGAGGCGGGCTTCGCTTCCGACCTGGGCGGGGAGAAGTTCATGGACATAGTCTGCAGGCAGGGCGGCATGTCGCCCGACTGCGTCGTGATCGTCGCTTCCATCAAGGCCCTCATGACGCACGGCGGAGGGGTTCTGGAGGACGAGTCCACCCTGACCTTGGAGAACCTCCGCAAAGGCATGTGCAACCTGGACAAGCACATAGAGAACATGTCCTACTACGGCGTGCCCATAGTCGTGGCCATCAACCACTTCGCTCAGGACAAGCCCGAGGAGATAGAGCTCATCCGCCAGCACTGCAAGGACATGGGCGTCAGCGTGGCGTTCTCCGACGGGTTCATCGAAGGAGGCAAGGGCGCCGAGGAGATAGCGAAGGCGGTCATCGAAGCCGTCGAGAAGCCCAAGGACTTCAAGCTGCTCTACGACCTGGACTCCTCGGTAAAGGACAAGATCGACACCGTCGCCAGGA
This sequence comes from Candidatus Methanomethylophilaceae archaeon, assembly GCA_017540825.1. Classification (GTDB taxonomy): domain Archaea; phylum Thermoplasmatota; class Thermoplasmata; order Methanomassiliicoccales; family Methanomethylophilaceae; genus Methanoprimaticola. The sequence continues at coordinate 6,217 of JAFYAH010000048.1, forward strand.
AGATCTACGGGGCGGACGGGGTCGTGTACTCCGCTGCGGCCGAGAAGGCGATCGCCAACATCGTCGCCAACGGATACGGAGGGCTTCCGGTATGCATAGCCAAGACCCAGGCCTCCCTTACTGACGACTCCAAGGTCAAGGGCGCTCCGAAGGGATGGAAGCTCAACGTGAGAGAGGTCTGGCTCTCAGCCGGAGCAGGGTTCATCGTGCCCGTCTGCGGCACCCTGACGCTGATGCCGGGTCTTCCGAAGGTCCCTGCGGCTATGAGGATGGACCTCAATCCGGATGGGACCATAGTGGGCCTGAAGTGAGAACAACGAGGAGGGGGTCTCCCTCTCCTCTCTTAAAGCATATCGGAAAGCGGAGTCTTGCCGTCGGCGACGCTGTACCAGCGGTCGGCCATGGCTCTGTTGGTGCGTACCCCCTCTCCTTTTAGGTACATGTTCCCAAGGAGCACCTGGGCGCCTCTGTGGCCTTTCCTGGCGGCAGACTCGAGGAACCTGAACGCAGAGGCGGTGTCCTTCTCGCATCCGCATCCTGACCTGTACATCTGCCCCAGTATGAACATGGCTTCGACGTTGTAGTTCAAGGCCGCCTTCTCTATCCATCTGAACGCTGTGGTGGCGTTGGGGGACATCACTCCCTCTCCTTTGAGGTACATGAGGCCCACCCGGATCTGCGCGCGGGTATCCCCCAGTGCGTTGGCCGAGTCCTTCAAGCACTTTATGGCCTAGTTCGGCGTCTGCTTTACGCCGTGGCCATCGAGGTACATCACTCCCAGGTAGTAAAGGGCGTTTAGGTCTCCCCCTTCGTAGGACGCGCTCATATGCTTGAATGCCTTCTCGTAGTCCTTCGCGACCCCGAGGCCGTGATAGTAGATCATCCCCAGGAAGTACTGAGCCACAGGGGTGTTGACCTGCTCGCGGTCGCTGAGTATGTCTAAGGCTTCCTTGTAGCGGCTGCTGTCTTTGTTGAGGATAAAGAGTCTCGCCCTCTCCAGCGGATCCTTCTTTTCCAGGGGCGACTCCATGCGTTCTCTTATCGTTCCTACAGATAAAACGTTTATGTTGTCATGGTCCAGGCCATAGTTTTGATGATAACGAGGCATGGGAACAGCGTTCGAAAGGCTTTCCGGGAGCAGCCGGGACTTGCTTATGCTAACGTCTGCCATCGCTTCTGCTGACGCAGCCAAAGAGCACCTAGACGAGACGGCGCAAGTTGTCGGCAGGGCGCAGCTCTCTGCGATTTTTCCGATACGACCTGTCATAGCGATTGCCATGTTACGATACTAGGCACGGTCAGTATATAATGCTGAGAAGGGGAGGGGTGGCCGAAAGTGGCAGGATGCCGCCGGTCTCCGAAGACCTCTGGGGGCCATGACAGAGACTCGTACCTGTATAACCGTAAGTCAGAGTTCTAATATCTGTTTCAATATGCGCGATTCATGTCCCAACGCACGATTTCCCAAGACGGCCAATACATGCCGTCCCGCGTTCTTATGGATAGCTGTTCCGTAGAGTACGACCTCAAAGGGGCCGCTGCAGAATCGGAGCGCGGCTCGGGGGAATCGATTCCCGACGCGCAGTACCTGTACGCCCTGTTCCTTTATACAGGGTCAGCGGGCGTCGCCAAGGACAAGAAGACTGCGGAGGAGCTGTTCAAGCTGGCTTCTGCCGGAGGATCCAAGGAGGCAGCGATCGTGGCGTCCGAGCTCTCCAGGAGCCCGGAGGACGTCATGGACGGTCTGCTGGCGCTCAGATTCAAAGGCGAGCAGAGGGACTTGGAAGCATGCGCGAAGCTGTTCTCCATGTACGACAACGGGACTTCGGAAGTCAGCAAGAGCCATGCCGAGGCTGTAAGATGGTACACCGTATGCGCCGAAGAGGACGACGCCCAGGCTCAGAACACGATAGGGTACATGTACCTAAAGGGCAAAGGGATCCCCAAGGACGAGGAGAAGGCGCTTTACTGGCTTCAGAAGGCCGCGGAGAACGGAAACGCGACCGCCATGTACAGGCTAGGGGAAGTCTATCAACAGGGGACCTTGGACATCGAGCCGAACATGGAGCGGGCCATGGGATGGTATTCCCGCGCCTCCGACGCCGGGAGCATGGACGCGCAGTTCACCTTGGGATGCCTGTGCTCTGTTCCAAGGACCAAGGGATTCGACATGAGAAAGGCCAACGCCTATTTCGAGAAGGCCGCCGAGCAGGGGCATGCGGAGGCGCAGTACCAGATCGGCATGTCCTACGCCAACGGAGACGGGATTAAAAGGGACCCCGCCAAGGCCCTGGAATGGCTCGAGAAGTCCTGCGAGAACGGATACCAGCAGGCCATGGTGGATCTGGCCAACATGCTGTACGAGGGACAGGTCCTGCCCAGGGATGTGGCCAAGGCTGCGCACTGGTTCACGGTCGCGGCCGAGAAGTGCAACGGATACGCCCAGTACGCGCTGGCCTGCATGTACGCCAACGGATTGTACTTCGAGAAGAGCGACGAGATGGCCTTCAAGTGGTTCAAGGAAGCGGCCGAGGCCAGCGAGGTCAACTCCCAATACTGCCTGGGGCTGTTCTACCGGGACGGGCGCGCCGTCGAGAGGAACGAGGAGATGGCGGCCGTCTGGTTCGACCAGGCGGCAGACCAGGGGCATCCTTACGCGATGGCCGACCTGGGGATAATGAAGATCATGGGCCGCGGGGTCGAGCAGGACGTGGAGGAGGGAATCGGGCTCCTGAACATGTCTGCCGAGCGCGGGAACCCCGAGGCGGAGTTCTATCTAGGGAAGATCTACTACGACGGGGAATATGTGGACAAGGACCTGAACCGCTCCAAGAAGCACTTCGCCAAGGCTGCGAAGATGGGGGATCCGGACGCCGCCGCCATGCTTGAGGTCATCAAGAAGAACAGGTGGCGCAGATGAAGGACCCCATATTCCGCGCCGCCGACTCCGGGGACCCTTATGCCTGTCTCGGGGTCGCTTACTACTACCATCAGGGAAAGGAGGTCGACTTCGACATAGGCTCCGCGATGACCTGGTACGAGCGCGCTGCCGCCAGGGGATGCCCGAGGGCCCACTGGGAGCTAGCGAAGCTGTACATAGGCGGGGAAGAGGTCCCCAGGAGCGAGTCGCTCTACATAGACCACCTGGTCTCGGCATCGGACATGGGCAACATGGACGCCCAGTACGCCCTCGCGTGCGAGTACCTCTGGGGAAGGCTTCTCGAGAAGAACGAGGAAAAGGCCCTGGCCCTCTACAAGAAGGCTGCGGAGGTGGGGCATGTTCGTTCCAAGTTCATGGTCGGATACATGATCCAGCAAGGACTATCGGACGAAGGGACGAAAGGGGACGCCGAGATGTGGTTCTCGTCCGTCGGGGTATCGGGAGACGCAGACACCTTTCTGGAGATAGGCATGGACTACGAGTACGGCCTGGACGGCGTCCAGCCCAACCTGATGGAGGCCATCCGCTGGTACCAGTACGGGGCGGACATGGGGCATCAGAAGTGCATGATATGCTACAGCTCGGCTGTCTCCGCTCTTGCGGGAAAAGGCCAGGAGGGGTACGGGGAGCGCATGAAGAAGCTCAGGAACACGGACGTCCAGAGGGAGACCGACATGAGGGAGCGCCTTCTGCACATGGCGAACGAGTTCCTCTCGGAAGGGGACGAGAAGGCCGCCTACGAGCATTACATGGAGTCTGCGAAGCTGGGGGACGCCGACGGCATGTTCGCGGTGGCGATGATGTACCACCAGGGCATATACGTGAGGCGCAACGACAGGAAAGCCGTCGAGGTCCTCATGCGCGCCGCCTCGGCGGGCTCGTGCGACGCCCAGTTCTTCCTCGGGAGGCTATACGACAGCGACGAGTACCCCCGCGACGAGACCCAGGCGATAAAGTACTACGCCCAGGCGGCCGCCAACGGGTTCCTTGCCGCGTTCTACTATCTCGAGCGCTTCGTGGACCATCCTGAAGTGTACGTCCGCAGGGTAAGGGGGCATCGAGACGTCCTTCGAGACCGTCATGAAGGCCGCACGCGAGGGGGATCCTGACGCGCAGGTCGCGATGGGGTACATGTTCTTCAAGGGCGACGGCGTGGGCCAGGACCGCAGGGAGGCGGCCAGGTGGTTCGGGCTGGCGGCAGACCAAGGGAACGCCGAGGCGCTGTGCAACCTGGGCCATATGAGGGCTCACGGCGAAGGCATCCGCATGGACCTGGACAAGGCCCTGGAGCTGTACAGGAAGTCCGCAGAGCTGGGCTATCCGAGGGCGATGTTCAACCTGGGCTTCATGTACACCGACGTGGTCGGGGTGGAGCAGGACTGGGCGGAGGGGTACAGGTGGTATTCCAAAGCCGCAGAGGCGGGGAACCTCCTGGCCCTCTACCGCGTGGCGGTGATGGACGAGGAGGGCCGCGGGGTGCCAGCAGACCTCGGCAAGGCCGCCGCGGGGTACCGCGAATGCCTCGATCACGGGCACCCCAAGGCTGGATACCGCTTGGGGATGATGCATCTGGAAGGCCGCGGCGTGCCGAAGAACCCGGGCAAGGCGGTCAGCTGCTTCTCGAAGGCCGCCGGCCTCGGCTCTGACGAAGCGATGCTGATGCTGGGGAGGCTGTCCCTGACGGGAGAGGGGATGGTCCTCAGCAGGCGCAACGCCGAGAAATGGCTCAGGATGGCCGCAGGGCGCGGGAACAAGGAAGCATCAGAGGTACTGGAGAGCATGAGGAGCGGGTCAGCATGAGGATGAACGGATACCAGAAGGAGAACATTTTCAGGCTCCTGTCGACCATAAAGGACAGGAGCCCTTTCTACGCCAGGAAGTTCGAAGGCATCGACGTGGCCTCCATGTCCACGCAGGAGGAGTTCGAGACGCTGCCGTTCACGGACAAGGGGGACCTCAGGGAGGCATACCCCCTGGGCCTCGCCGCCGTTCCAGAGAGGGACATCGTGAGGATACACTCCTCTTCCGGTACCACCGGCACGCCCGTGGTCATCCCGTACACCAGGAGGGACGTCGAGGACTGGGCGGTGATGTTCGAGCGCTGCTTCAGGATGGCCGGCATAACGGAGGAGGACCGCATACAGATCACCCCCGGGTACGGGCTGTGGACAGCAGGGATAGGGTTCCAGGCGGGCTGCGAGAGGCTAGGGGCTATGGCCATCCCGATGGGCCCTGGCAACACGGAGAAGCAGCTGCGCATGATGCAGGACATGAAGACCACTGTGATCACCGGGACGTCGTCCTACGCCCTGCTCCTCGCCGAGGAGATAGAGAGGCGCGGGCTGAAGGACAGCCTGCATCTGAAGAAGGGCGTGATAGGCTCCGAGCGCTGGGGCGACAAGATGCGCCAGCACATAGCCGACAGCATGGGGGTCGACTTCTACGACATATACGGCCTGACGGAGATTTACGGCCCGGGGATAGGGATAAGCTGCGACTACCGCAACGGCATCCACATGTGGGACGACTACGTCTACTTCGAGATTATCGACCCGGCTACGGGCGAGATACTGCCGGACGGCGAGATGGGCGAGCTGGTAATCACCGCCTTCAGGAAGGAGGGCGCGCCGCTCATAAGGTACAGGACCCACGACCTGACCAGGATAATCGAGGGCGGCTGCCCCTGCGGATCCCGCTTCCCGCGCATCGACATAATCCGCGGAAGGACGGACGACATGGTCAAGGTGAAAGGGGTCAACATGTTCCCTGCGCAGTTCGACGAGTCAATATCAGCGCTGGAAGGGGCCACGGGGGAGTACCAGGTCATGATAGACCATCTCGAGGGCAGGGACATCATCACGCTGTACTTCGAGACCGACGTTCCTGACAGCGGCCGCGCCTCGCTGGAGAAGGAGATGACGGCCCTGATCAAGTCCCGCATAGGCGTTACAGTCGTATCCAAGGCCGTTGATGTCGGGTACCTCCCTCGCAGCGAGAAGAAGACCAACAGGTTCTTCGACAACAGGTATCGACGGCCTCTCAGCTGCCAAGGCTTCGGCTCTTCCTGGGCAGCGTTACCCAAGTGGTGATCCATACGAAGGACGAAAAGATTGTTCTGACCGCCTTTCTCGTGGTGATGCTCTCCGTCGCCATGGCCGCGGGCGGCTTTCTGATGATCGAATACACGCAGAAGTTCGGATAGTCCGATCCGCTGAAGGCGCCCCACACGTATGCAGGCGAAGGATACGTCATAGAGGACGGCGGCGTAGTCCAGTGCACCGGAGACGGCTCTTCGAGGTACGTGTCGGAGACCGAGGGGGACCTGACGTACCTTTTCGAGCTGAGGTACACCAGCCAGAGCGGGTCCTCCGCGTCCGCATCCACGGTTCTGCTGTGCAGCTCGGACGGGGTTCCGGTGCCGGAGTTCTATTCCAGCACAGGCGCGAAGGGCCAGTGGGAGTACCATGACGGCGATCGCACTTTCTTTTTCACTTTATCGGACGACCATGTCGTCACAGGAATCGTCATGAAATCGAAGATGGCTGAGATAACTTATTCATTGGTGTCATAATTTTTTATTGATATGCGGTGTAGGTATAACTATATGATATTGATAATATGAAGTGTTAATAATTCAAAATTATTATTAACAACGTATGCCGTTGTCCGCCCTAGCAAGAATCATAGCCTAAGAGCTGAGCGCTAGGAGTTGGATTAATGGAGAAATCTCATCTGATCGCCATCGTTGCGGCAATCATTGTAATCGTCGTCATCGCTGCCGCGGCCATCATGCTTACAAACGGCGGCAACGACGACAAGAAGGACAACGGCGGAAACACGCCGCCCGCCACGCCGACAACCATCAACAGCCCTTCGGAATACACCGAAGCCAGACTCTGGGTCATCGGAAACGCCGACGGCAACGAGCTCCTGGATGAGAACGACGTCGAGGTCATCCAGAGCATCATCGACGCGAAGGGCTCTGCCGCCAAGTACCCCATGGCCGACGCCAACATCGACGGGGCCATCGACAGCAAGGACATCGACCACGTCCGGGGCCTGATAAACGGTTCTCAGAAGACCATCAACTACTACAACGCGGACGGTGACAAGTCCACATACCATTACACCGAGAAGGTGAACGCGATCTCCCTCCACAGATGCGTCAGCAGGTCCATAATCCTCGTCACCAACGCCGATTCCGACAGGTACAAGCTCGTCGGCTCGGACCCGCATATCAGAGAGGCGGAGTTCAACGCCGCCAACGACTATCCAGACCTTGTGGATGTAGGCGCGGCCGGAAACCCCGAGATAGAGCAGATAAGGAACCTGGAGAACAGGTACGGTTCCGTGGTGGTGAACCTCGGGAACGTCGCCACATACACCAACACCGCCGGCCTGGAGACGATCTTCGCCTCCGATCCCAACGTCCAGATCGTTCGCCTCGAGACCTGGGAAGGGCACTCCACCGAAGGCATACTCACCTGGGGATTCCTTTTCGGAGGGGTAGGATACAAGTCCCCCGCCCAGGGAGGGAACGGCCTCTCCTCATGGGACCAGGCCTTGAAGTATGTCAAGTACGTCGATAAGTACGAAGGCGTCATAGTAGACGAGGTCGCCAAGGTCAAAGAGTCCGACAAGCCCAAGGTCCTGGCCCTGTACTGCGAGGGGGCTTGGCCCAACAACAGCTCCAACAAGACCCGCGGAGAGGGAAGCGGAGACATGGAGATGAGCGTGCTGTGTGGAGCCAACAACATCTACCAGAGGTTCGGAAACGGCAGCGTCAGCTACACTCCCGAGGATCTGGCCGCCCATGCGAGAGACGCCGACTACATCTTCAGCATGAGCGGAGGCATGTTCGACGGGGACTCTACGCTCGCCAAGAGGGCCGTGGACGTCTTCGTGGACAAAGCCAACGGCTACATCACGCCCAAGACGACCATCTATTCGGTCAGCTGGCAGCTCAACGGCGCGCCCCACCCGGTCCAGGCTGTGGTGTTCGGCAAGATCATCAACCCCGACAGCGCGCCGATCCAGAAGCTCAGCGTCGAGCAGTGCTGGGAGGAGTACAGAGGGCTCATGGGATGGTCGGATCGTCCGGAGATGGCTTACAGCAACCTTGCCATCTGGTACGGGCCTTCCCATACGACCTCCTCGGCCTGATCCTGAAGAGGGGGTCCGCCCCCTCACCGAGGTGTTTCGATGGGGCTTCGCTCGATCAAAGGAAAGGGCATCCAAGTTGCGCAGGGTGCTGACGTAGAGACCATAGTCGGCACATACCGCAGCTCTTCCCGCAGGAAGGTCTTCGGGATGCTCTTCTTCCTCTTACTTATCATGCTGGCATCAGGCATCGCGATGGGGATAGGGTCCTACGAGATATCGTTCACAGGTGTCTATTCGATGATCTGGGAGCATCTGACCCATTGGTCTGACGGATTCACGTCGGTCGACATGCGCGTAGTCTGGGAGCAGCGTCTTCCTCGTCTCCTGTTCGCGATAATATCCGGTGCCGGGCTCGCTGCAACAGGCGCGGCGATGCAGAGCATGCTGAAGAACCCGCTCGCGGACTCGTACACCACCGGCATCTCGTCGGGAGCCTCTTTCGGAGCCACTCTGGCCATCACCATGGGGATAACAGTCGGCGGATTCGTCGGCAACGTGGGCATAGTCACAAATGCGTTCTTGTTCTCCCTGATACCTTCGGCGGTCATCCTCGGGCTGTCCGTCATGAAGAAGGCGTCTCCTTCCACAATGATTCTCGCAGGTATCTCGGTGATGTACATCTTCAACGCTTTGACCTCGTACATGATGCTGGTCGCAGACGAGCAGTCCATGTCTGCGGCGTACGAGTGGACCATGGGCTCGCTGAACAAGGCCAGCTGGAACACCATGCCTATAATGTTCGGCGTCACCGCTGTCGGTTCCGCTCTGATATTCTACATGTCCAGGTACCTGAATGCCATGAACGCCGGAGACGACTTCGCCAAGACATTGGGAGTCAACGTCCAGCGCATAAGGGTCGTACTCCTTGCGATCATATCCATAGTCGCTGCGTCCATAGTGAGCTTCACCGGAATAATAGGGTTCGTGGGGCTTGTCGGCCCTCATATGGCCCGCATAGTCATAGGGTCCGACAACAAGTATCTGGTACCTGCATCGATGCTGACGGGAGCCACGATAATGGTGGTGTGCGACATAATAGCCAAGGCGTTCACGCACGTCGCGATCCCGATAGGAATAGTGACGTCCCTGATAGGCGGTCCGGTGTTCCTGATCCTCATCCTGAGGCAGAGGAAGGAGGTGTGGTGAATGGACCTGGAGATAAAGGACATGTGCTTCGGGTATGGCGACCAGCTGGTGCTAAACAACATCAACCTCAGGGTGGCTCCCGGCAGGCTGACATGTGTCCTCGGGCCGAACGGCGTAGGCAAGTCCACGCTCATGTACTGCATCAACAAGCTGCAGAAGCCGAGGTCCGGCCAGATACTGCTCGACGGGAGGGAATTATCGACGATCAGCCTCAAGGAGCTCGCCAAGATGATGAGCTTCGTGCCGCACGACGAGGACGACACCTTCTCCATGAGCGTAATGGACACGGTCCTGATGGGGCGTCATCCCCATTCCGGCTTCAACCATACCAAGAAGGACTATGAGATCGCAGCGCAGAACATCAAGCTGCTGGGCGTGGAGGACCTTACCATGAGGAATTTCGACGAGCTCTCCGCAGGGCAGCACCAGAGGGTCCTGATAGCCAGAGGCCTCACGCAGGAGCCCCAGATATTGATGCTGGACGAGCCGACTGCCAATCTGGACGTCAAGTACCAGATGCTGGTCATGAGGATGTTGAAGGACATCGCTCGCGTCAAGGGCATAACCGTTCTGGTCATATGCCATGACCTCAATGTGACAGCGATCTTCGCCGATGACATCGTGCTTCTGAGCAAGGGCGGCGTGTACGCCCACGGCTCTCCGAAGGAAGTCCTGACGGAAGAGAACATTAGCACGGTCTACGGGGTGGAATGCGAGGTCACCGAGGTGGAAGGCGTGCCTCATGTGCGCCTCAAAGACGGGGACTATCTGGACTCTCACATCGAAGATACGGTCAAAGCCTTCGAGAGCGAGATGGATCCTGGCCAGTAATCACCAAACAGGGGGAGGGAACCTTCCTCCTGCCATTCATCCTACGGGTTCTGCGCCATTCATCTCGTTCATACTATCCAGGCGATGCTGTACCCGGACGCTTCCCATGCAACGCTTTCGGCTAGGGTGCATCGTCAGAATCGGCTCCGTCCGCAAGATTGCCCCTTCTTCGACATGATGCCGGCTTGCGTCGCTTGTCCAAATCGCCAACTGGGAAGGCATACGAACCAGGCTGATTCAAAGCGCCCGACGGCCCATACCTTTCCGATGGAAAACGACTTGATAGCGGACGTCCATGGCCTTTCATGCGCGAGCTGGACGTGATGACGGAGGCCATCAGGAACGCATACGGGGCCGTCGCCCAATGCAGCAGGGATGCGAGAGTCAAAGGCAACGCCGAGGGCGTCTATGACGTGGTGACGGATGCTGACTTTGCCTCCGAGAAGACCATAGTCGACGCTATACGCGCCGCATTCCCTGACGATGCCGTCATCTCGGAAGAGTCCAGTCCCGACGCGGACCTGGAGAAGCGCTCTTGGGTCCTGGACCCCATAGACGGGACGATGAACTTCAGCCGCGGGATACCGCTATACGGCATACAGGCCGCGTTCCTTGAGTGTGGCGTGCCGAAAGCCGCCGCGATATACCTTCCGGCATACGACGAGATGTTCATGGCCACCGAGGACGGAGCCTTCCTCGACGGATCGCCCATCAGGACGGCCGCTCCTCGCCCACTGAAGGAGTGCCTGATGTCCACTGGCGATTTCAGCAGGAAGTCCGAGGCCTTCCGGAAAGCCCAGGCGGCCGTGTTCTCAGAATGCTACAGCGCCATCGGCAGGTTCAAGGTGCTCGGGGCGGCATGCACCGACTTCGCGTTCCTGGCCTGCGGGCGCACCGATGCGCATCTCCGCTTCACCAACAAGATCTGGGACTTCCTGCCGGGACTCTACATCGCGGAGAAGGCCGGAGCCGTATACGACAAGTCCCTGCAGAGGGAGAGGAACGTCCTCCTCCTGTGCTCTTCGAAGGAGGTCCTGTCGGAGGCGGAGGACAAGGTCCTGCCGGCGGTGCTGTCGGCGCTGGGACGATCTCATCTCTTGCTGCCGCCGATCATGACCAGATAAGCGAGGAGTGCCTCCAGCTGGATCTTCTCGTTGCTCCCTTCGACTATGCGGAACTCGATCTCGCCGGTCTTGTCGATGAGCCTGACCTTCTCCATGTCGGTCAGGCTGAGGTCGAAGTAGGTGGCATGGATCTGCTTTATGATGTCCTGGCCGGACAGGCCGAAGTCGATCATGGTCCTTTCCAACAGGTCGCGGGCCTTTATGAAGTCCCCTCCCAGCGCGGACTCCAGGATCTTCCTCACCTCCTCCGGATTGGCCATCCCGGTGGTCTGGTAGACGAGGTCCAGGTCGATCCTCCTGCCCAGCGACGCGGCGACCTGAAGGGAGTTCACAGCGCGCCTCATGTCGCCTCTCGCCACGACCACCAGGCCCTTGACGGCGTCGTCGTCGATCTCCACCCCTTCCTTCTCCACTATCTTCCTGAGGAATCCTCCCACGTCCTCTGCGGTCAGCGGCTTGAACCTGAAAACGGCGCACCTCGACTGTATGGGGTCGATGATCTTCGACGAATAGTTGCACGAGAGTATGAAGCGGCATATGCCCGAGTACTTCTCCATCGTCCTCCTGAGGGCGGCCTGGGCATCGGACGTCAGGGCGTCGGCCTCGTCCATGAATATGATCTTGAACTCCGCTCCGCCGAGGGGCGAGGTCCTGGCGAACTCCTTTATCTTGCCGCGGACAACCTCTATCCCCCTCTCGTCGGAGGCGTTGAGCTCCATGAAGTTGCCTTTCCACTCGTCTCCGAACATCTCTCTGGCCAGAGCGAGGGAGCAGGTGGTCTTCCCGGTCCCGGCCGGGCCTGTGAACATGAGGTGCGGCATGTTCCTGGACGCGACGTATGCCTTGAGCCTGTCCGATACGTGCTTCTGCCCTACGACCTCGTCCAAGGTCTTCGGCCTGTATTTCTCCGTCCATATCTCGTTCATGTCGACCGCGTATCCATATATCTAACCTGTTTTAACGGTTGTCGTTCGTACCATGGGCCACGGAGGCCTTCGCGGCATCAGGCAATATAATAATAAAGCGTCGCATCTAGCCTGACCTATGGGAGGTCTCGCGGCGAACGTTGCAGGACGCAGATGGACGGATGCGATCATCGTCAGTCTCACGCTTTTACTGGGGATTTTCATGCTGATCTATGGCGTAGCCGGCGAGATCAGGGGCATTGACGAGAACCCGGATCCCGCCCACCTCGCCTCGTTCGTTCCGATGGTAGTCTGCGGATCCCTGGTCGTGTTGGACAGGCATCGCAGCATACAGTTCGCCACAGGGATGTACGCGATCGGCCTCGGACTGTCCAGGATATTAGAGAACCTGCTCAAGACCTTCTTCATCTCTAGCAACCTCGGGTTCCTGATCTGCCTGGCGACGACGATCATAGGGGTGAACATGGTGTACTCCGGCTCCGAATACCTGAAGGGGAACACCAGGACCATCGCGCTGATCGTCCTAGGGACCGTGATGCTGATCTTCATGTCCTTGGCGTCGCTCTTCGTGGATTTCGCCGGCACCAAAGACCTGTATGCGATCATCAGGGCAGGCGTGAGCGACCTGTCCATCATCGGCCTGTGTCTCATGTACCTGTCCCTCGTCTGCACGAAGATCGTGCGCGACGGGACCAGCATCTCGCAGTTCAACCTTGCTCTTTCAGGATACAGGGTCGCACAGGGGACCGTCTCCAGCGCTTCGGTGAGCCCTGAATCCTGCAGCGACATAGTTAGGTTCTGCAGCGGAGGATCCGAGTTCGTGAAGAAGGGCTCCGACGGCGGGCCGGTCCATGCGGAGTACGAGTTCGTCTGCAGGGAAGGCCCGTTCGACATCTTCGGCGTCTTGCAGAGGTGGCACGGACCGGAAGGCGAGGTCTACCTGTCCTTGTCGCCTTTCAAGGGAGGGTCGTCCTTCGGCGTTAAGTCGTTCAGGGTAATGTCGGCGGAGGTGCGCGACGGCCGTCTTGTGATCGACTGCGATGACAGACTCAGGAAGGTGTTCAGGATAAGGGAGGCCGACGAGGACGACGGCCCGGTCTCCAGTCGCAAGGACTTCAAGAGGGGGGCATCCCCATGAAGGTCTCGCGCTTTGCCAAGGCGACGGCCGTCATGGCGACGATGGCCGCTTGCGGGATCCTATGCCTGTATTTCACGGTGTTCGTGCAAGCGGCAGGCCTTCGCCTGGTCGTTCCAGCGGTCGTCGCTTTCATAGGGGCGGCAGCGTGCGGGTACGAGACGAGGAACAGCCTGAAGGGCGTTATCGCCGCCGCCTGCTTCTTTGCAGGCCTGTTCCTGATTTTGGCGTCCTTCTTCGGCTATGCAGTCATCAACGATGTCGTGCTGTCCGCTGCGGGGGTGTTCACGGGGCTCGTGTATGTGATCCTCGGATTCAGCGTATGGTGCGGATACGATTTCGGAATGATAGGGATACGCTACGTCTACGCGTTCTTCATTGCTTTCCAGATCATCGGATTCTGGACGTATGCTCGTTTAATCCATATGATCGTCGATGCTAGGCTCATGTCCGTCATCGTCTTCACGGTCGCGATGGAGGCCGCCATCCTGCTGCTTGCCTTAGACAAGTCCCTGGGCGACAGAAGCGAGGCTGCTATGTCCAAGCACAACCTCAGGACTCACGATTCCAGCCTTGCCAACACGGAGGACGGATACATCCTGAGGAGGTACGGCGAAGGCATCCAGAGGGTCCTCCATTCTGACGGCATGGGCAGGGTGGCCACGCGCATGTTCAGCAGCAGGCACGGGGACAAGTGGCTTGAGCTCGTCAAGGACGCAAGCGGCAGGTCCTTGCTGACGATAAGCGAGGCGGTCGGCGGTTCCACTCTCATGTCGATGGACGTAGCGGATTCCAGCATGGACGAGGGATCGCTGACCTTGTACGGGAGCGGCGGGCAATGGACCAGGCTTCTTGTATACGACACGGTCCAGGAGGACATGGCCAAGCCGAAGCTGTTCGGAAGGGAGCTGGGGCGCAGGCCTCTGAAGGCGATCGAGGAGGAGCTGGAGAAGGAGTCGTCGGTCGAGATCGAAGGCTGACAGGCTCCGTCGGCGTTCACGGCCAATCCTTTAAATCCCGAGCCCGATTCTTTTGCCATGCAGGTCACTGTAGACGGCAGGAAGGCGGCCCTGGTGGCCATCGACATCCAGAACAAGTTCTACACGGTCACCGAGGGCCTGCGCAGGTCGGTGGACGCCCACATGGACATGATGAACCGCGCCCTGGACCTGTTCCACGACACGGGTTCCCCCGTTATTCTCGTCTTCTACGACGCCATGAACTCCTGCACGTCCGACGCCATGGACGATCCAGAGGCTTTGGTGGAAGGATTGAGGGCGCATGAATCGGATGCGAGGGTCCACAAGGAGTCCATGAACTCGTTCCACGGCACAGATCTTCTGGACAGGATCCGCGAGTCCGGGGCCGAGTGCGTCGTCCTCATGGGCCTCGTGGCTCATATGTGCGTCCTGTCGACGTATTTCGCCGCCTACGACGCCGGCCTCTCGGCCTTCATGCTAGAAGGGGCCCTCTCCGCAACGGACGAGGAGAACGTGGCGCACGTGGAAGCGATATGCAGGACCGTGGACATCGACTCCCTCAGGGAATCGGCGGAATAAGAACAAATAAAGGGTTTTGGGGGCCCGAGGCCCCGTTCAGTCGCACTTGGACCAGCCGCAGGACTTGCAGGTGTTGCATCCGCCCTGGAACTCGAGCTCGGCCCCGCACTTGGGGCATGGGTTCTTTATCGTCCTCGAAGGCGCCTCGGGCTCCTTGGCTTCGGGGATTCCCTTGAGCTGGCTCTGCATCTCGTCGTACATGTCCCTGAGGGCCCATCCTACCGCCATGGGGCAGCAGGACCCGATGCTCGTGTCCCTCTTGGTGTGCGTGCGCACGACGTACGACGGGCAGGAGCCGCAGGACTTGAGCTGGTCGATGATCGCGTCGACCCCGCATCCGGACCTGGCGGCCAGGGATATCATCCTCGACAGCCCGACCATGAAGTTGTTGCATCCGCCCGTGGAGCCTTTGTTGAGGTAGGCCTCCACCAGCTCTCCGGTCTCCGGGTCGAAGAACGCGGTGCAGTGCAGGCTGCCGCAGCCGGTCATCAGCTTGCGCTTCTTGCCTATCAGGTTGTCCGCAGCCGCCCTGACGACGACCTTCTTCTTCGGCTCCTCCACGGCCTTGTCAGGGTCCTCCTGCTTCTCGGAGCTCTTGGTCGAGAGGATCCCCAGCCTCTTGCATCCGTCGCGGAACACCGTGACGCCCTTGCATCCGGACTCCCATGCGCTCATGTAGATGTCGTACACGTTCTCCATGGGGAAGTCTTCTGGAAGGTTCACCGTGGAGCTGATGGAGGCGTCGATGTGCTTCTGCCAAGTCGCCTGCATCTCTATCCTCTCGTTGTAGTCCAGGTTCTGGGCGGTGACGAACATCTCCGGGAGGTCCTCGTCCTTCTGGATCTCGGGATGGACGCTCATGTACTCCTGGACCACGGGGGTGTAGACCTTGTAGTACTCGTCGTGGTCGGACAGCGAGGTGGTCCTCCTCTCGTACGAGAGGGCGAATATGGGCTCTATCCCTCCGGATATCCCTATCATGGTGGACAGGGTCCCGGTGGGGGCTATTGTGAGGAGCTGGGAGTTCCTGAGGCCGTATTCCAGGACCAGCGCCCTCGTCTCCTCGGAGGCGTTCTCCTTGAAGTAGGGGGAGTCGACGATCTGCTGGGGCACGCACTTGGGGAACATGCCAGACTCCTTGGCCATGACGGCGGACTCGTTCATCGCTGTGTCGGCCATCATCTTGCCCAGCTTGTTGCAGAAGTCTATGGCTTCGGGGGACCCGTATCTGAATCCGAGGCGGATGAGCATGTCTGCCAGCCCCATTATGCCCAGGCCGATCTGCCTCCAGTTCCTGACGGACTCCTTCTGCTCTTCGAGGGGGTGCAGCGGGAGCCCTTCGTCCAGCACGTCGTTGAGGCCGCGCACGCATATCCTGACCGCATCCTTGAAGTCCTCCATCTTGAACTTGCCGTCCTCGACGAATGCGGCGAGGTTGATGCTACCGAGAAGGCAGCTTCCGCCGGCGGGGAGGGGCTCTTCGGCGCAGGGGTTGGTCGATTCGTAGGAGTAGTCCGGGAACTCGCTCAGCAGGTTCCAGGAGGAGATCCTGTCCCAGTAGAGGCATCCGGGCTCTCCGTAGTCCCAGTTGGCCTCGCACATCTTGCTGAAGAACTCCGCCGCGTTGATGTCTTTGGTTATGTGCTCTCCGCTCTCGGGGCGGTAGAACTTCTGTGTGAACGTCTTCCTGTCGCGGACGGCCCTCATGAACTCGTCGGTCATGCGGATGGACATGTTGGCCTTGGTGACCCTTTCGAGGTTGGTCTTCACCATCATGAACTCCTCCAGGTCGGGATGCTCGCACGAGATCGTGAGCATGAGCGCCCCTCTGCGCCCGTGCTGCCCGATGAGGCCGGTGACCATGGAGTAGAGGTCCGTGAAAGAGACGGCTCCCGATGTCTGGGACGCCGTGTTGTTGATCTTCGCGCCGCGGGGGGCCAGCTTGGAGATGTCGATGCCTGCCCCTCCACCGTAGCTGAACGTGCGTGCGAGCTTTCCAGCGGTCTCGAAGATGGATTCGATGGAGTCTTCCGGGGACGACAGCACGTAGCAGTTGGAAAGGGTCACCTTGAGCCCGCTGTTCTGGAGTCCCCTGTTCGCCAGGATCCTCCCTCCGAACAGGAACTTCTTCGAGCGGATGAGCCCTTTCACCTTTTCGTCTCCTGCGCTTATGCGGTCCAGCCAATGCTCGAAGCTCTCGCCTGCGTGGCGGTATTTCCTCTCCCATATGTCTATCCCGAGCTGATTGTCCTCTCCCAGCCATTCTTTTATTTCCATCTCGATTTCCCCTCGAACCGCAAGTCGCGGTGCGCGGCCCGCTCTCCTTCCGGCGGTCGGCCGTAGGTGGTTAGGATACTTAACCCATTCAGTAGGCGCCGCAGCAGCCGTCGGACCGTCTTACTTGGCATATACATCCCTCTATTTATCGATATGATGTGGAGTCGCTTTTTGTTGTTGGATTATAGTTTAGCTCGATACAATCGCGAGTTTATCGCCAGATTTCCATTGGAGATGAGAAATGAATGCTTCCATGCAAAGGTCCAGCGTCACTGTGTTGTATACAGTTTTTATTGTAGATATTGTTAAAGGTGACGTCTGTTTCCACTGCATGGGCAAGCGTCGTAATCGACCGGTCCGAACGATGGGCCCCTGTCGAGCCGCGCCGGATCGTCATTCACGCCGGCCCAGCGCGCCTGATAGATGATATTTAATAGAACCTCATCGTTGGGAGTACTGACTTAAAGATAGCACGGTCATGGACGGTGCCTTTTCTCGCGTTAAGGTGTTAATATGACGGATGAGGATACTCTTAAAACCGGTACTACGACAATCGGAATCAAGCTCAAGGAGGGCGTCATTCTCGCGACTGACCAGAGGGCTACCATGGGAAACCTCATTGCCCACAGCCATGTCCAGAAGCTCTACCCCCTCTCCGACAACCTCGGAATGACCATAGCAGGAGTGGTGGGCGACGCCCAGCTCATGGTACGCTTCATGCAGAGCGAGATATCCATATACAACATGAAGAAAGGCGCCCCCATGTCGGTGAGCACAGCAGCGACCCTCGTCGCCAGCGTCATCCGCCAGGGGTTCTACCTCGGGCTCATAGTCGGAGGATACGACAAGACCGGCGGCCATGTGTTCAGCATCGACGGCGCCGGAGGCTACATCGAGGACGACTACATGTCGGTAGGATCAGGTTCCGTGTTCGCCCTCGGGGCGCTCGAAGCGAAGTACAAGCCCGGAATGACCAGGGACGAGGGGATCGACGTCGCCGTCACCGCTCTCAACTCCGCCAGGAGGAGGGACAACTGCACCGGCGACGGCATGCTCATAGCATACATAGGCCCCAACGGGTATGAGGAGATCTCCAACGAGGAGATCAGGGCCCGCTGCTCCGACCTTGGCTTCCAGTTCCCCAACTGATCGTCGCTTCCAAACCTCTTTCAAACACCTTCCTCGACTTATCCAAAGGCTAAAGCTGGATTCAATATGAATGTAGACAAACTGTTCGAAAACCTGACAAAAGAGGTCCGGAGGCTGGTGCCGCCCGACATGAAGATAACCTCTATTGAGTTCGAAGGCCCGCTCGTGGTGGTCTATACCAGCGAGTACGAGAAGTTCTCTTCCAACGACTCCCTCGCCCGCATGCTGGCCCAGAACATCCACCGCAGGGTGGACATCAGGCCGGACAGATCCACGCTGGCGGATTCGTCCGAAGTCGAGGAGATGATACGCTCCAAGATCCCCGAGTCGGCGGAGATTTTCGACATCAACTTCATGGAGGAGACGGGGGAGGCCATCATAGAGGCCATCAACCCCAGCGAGGTCCTCGGCAAAGAGGGCCAGCGCCTTGGAGACCTGAGGACCCAGACCGGATGGAACGTCAAGGTCATCAGGGCTCCGCCCATACCTTCCAAGACCGTCTCAGACGTCAGGGGATACCTGAGGGCCAACCATGACGAGCGTCTCGGCATGCTCAAAAGCGTCGCCAGGAACATCTCCAGGGAGACGCTGCCTGGGGAGCAGTGGGTCAGGATGACCACGATGGGCGGGTTCAGGCAGGTCGGGAGGTCCGCATCCCTGCTCATGACCAGGGAGAGCAGGATCCTCATCGACTGCGGCCTCGATCCCGGCTCCGACGCCACCCCTTATTTCGCCATCCCCGAGTTCGACATCAGCAAGATAGACGCCATCGTCGTCACGCACGCCCATCTGGACCACTGCGGGACGCTCCCTGCCCTTTTCAAATACGGATACAAGGGGCCGGTGTACTGCACCCCTCCCACGAGGGACCTCATGGCCCTTCTGCAGCTGGACAACATAAAGCTCGGCTTCGGCGAGAACAAGAAGAACTACTACGAGGCGAAGGACGTCAGGACGGAGATACTGCACACCATAACCCTCAAGTACAACGAGACCACGGACATCGCTCCGGACGTCAGGCTGACGTTCCACAACGCGGGGCACATCCTCGGATCGGCCATCGCCCATTTCCACATAGGGGACGGGCTGCACAACATAGCGTTCTCCGGAGACACCAAGTACGAGAAGACCTGGCTGTTCAACCCGGCGACCAACAGGTTCCCGCGCCTGGAGACCCTGGTCATAGAGTCGACCTACGGAGGCCAGAAGGACGTCCAGCCGTCTAGGGTGGATGCGTCCGAGGAGATGGGGAGGCTGCTCCAGTCCGCCACGGAGCATGGAGGCAAGGTGCTCATCCCCGTATTCGCCGTCGGAAGGTCCCAGGAGGTCATGCTGGTCATCGAGGAGCTTATGCGCGGCGGCCGCATACCGGCCTGCCCGGTGTACCTGGACGGCATGATCTGGGAGGCCACCGCCATCCACACGGCTTATCCCGAGTACCTCAACAACCAGCTCAGGACGCAGATATTCCAGCAGAACGAGAACCCGTTCCTGTCGCCCATCTTCAAGAGGGTCGAGACCGCGTCCATGAGGGAGGAGATCTGCCATTCGCCCGACCCCTGCATAGTCCTCGCCACGAGCGGGATGATGTCGGGAGGGCCGGTGATGGAGTACTTCCGGGAATGGGCCGACGACGAGAAGAACTGGCTCCTGTTCGTGGGGTACCAGTCCGAAGGAAGCATAGGGAGGACCATCCAGAGGGGCAGGAACGAGATAACCCTGAACTCCAAGGGAAAGTCCATCGAGCTGACCATCCGCATGCAGAGGGCCACCGTAGACGGATTCTCCGGTCACTCCGACAGGAAGCAGCTCATGCGCTACATAAGCTCCCTCGAGCCCAAGCCGGACAAGATAGTCATAGGCCACGGAGAGGACAGGAAGTGCACGGACCTGGCGTCGTCCATCTACAAGAAGTTCGGGATAGAGACCAAGGCCCCGCAGAACCTGGAGACCATACGCCTCAAGTGAGCATCAAAAAGCAGGGAAGATAAGGGTTCCGCCCTCCCAGCGGAGGGAAGGCGGTTTCAGGTCACCAGTTGGTGGCCCTGACTTCGAAGAAGGACTGCGGGTGCTTGCACACGGGGCAGACCTTGGGAGCCTCGGTCCCGATGTGTATGTATCCGCAGTTGCGGCACTTCCACATCACGACCTTGTCCTTCTTGAATACGACGCCTTCCTCGATGTTCTTCAGGAGCGCGCGGTACCTCTCCTCGTGCTCCTTCTCGATCTTTCCAACAGCCTCGAAGAGGTCGGCGATCTCGGTGAAGCCCTCCTCCCTGGCCTCTTTCGCGAACTCGGCGTACATGACGTTGAACTCGTAGTTCTCGCCTTCCGCGGCGTCCTTGAGGTTCTCCACGGTCTTGGGGACAGACCCTCCATGGAGCTTCTTGAACCAGATCTTGGCGTGCTCCTTCTCGTTTCCAGCGGTCTCGAGGAAGATGTCGGCAATCTGCTCGTACCCCTCTTTCTGCGCCTGGGACGCGTAGTAGGTGTATTTGTTCCTGGCCTGGCTCTCTCCGGCGAAGGCAGCCTGGAGGTTCTTCTCTGTTTTGGATCCTTTGAGTTCCATTGGGTTCCCTCGGTACGACCATGCCGTCAGCCGTATAAATTCGTTGTCAAAACATCTGGAATTTAGATGTTCCTTAACGGCGGATCCCGAACAGGGGCTTCTTCAGGTTCCCGTTCTTGTCGAACTTCTGCTTCATGAGGCGCTCGTAGTTCTTCTTCAGATTGGCGTCGTTGGGCTTGATCTGCAGGAGGTATTCCAGCTCTCTCCTGGCCTTCTCGTAGTCCCTCAGGTCGTTGAGGAGCAGGACGGCGTAGTTCTGATGGATGTCGTAGTCGTCGGGCTTCAGGGCGAGGGCCTTCTCGTAGTATTCCCCAGCCTTCTTGAAGTCGCCTACCTGGCGCCTGAGGAACTTGGCGTAGAGGTTGTACAGGTCTGCGGAGGGCTCCGTCGACAGCAGCCTCTCGAACAGCTCCTCGGTCCTCTTGTTATATTTCTTGTCCTTGGACATCACCGTCACGGCGGCCTTCATGGCGTCCGTGTTGTCGGGCTCCAGGTCCATGACGATGTCCAGCTGCATCAGGCCGTACTTCAGGTCCTTGAGCTCGTATATGGCGATCCTCGCCAGCTCCATCCGGGGCTTGGTGTTGTGAGGGTCTGTGGCGAGATACTCCTCGAGAGTGTTCACTGCGCCGTTGGCGTTGTTCCCGTTCACCTGTCTCCTGGCTTTGCTGATGGCGTCGAACGCCGGGTCTGAGGACATCGCCACAGCGAGACGTTAGTCGGTATTTAATGAGTGGCCGTGTCGGCCTCCTTTTCCTCCAGCATCTTCTGGCGTTTGCTGTAGAATCTGTAGCAGACGATGTCGCGCAGGTTCCTGGCGAAGCAGTTGGCGTACAGGAGCCCGGAGACGACCGCGATCGCGCCCAGGGGGACCAGGTACTGCATGTAGTAGCCCAGTATGGTCTCTATGCTCTTGCCGTAGTATACGGAGATGACGAAGGTCAGGAAGAACACCCCGAGCATAGCGTACCAGGTGAACAGGCGCTTCTTGGCTCCTGTCCAGAGGTAGTAGGGCCTCGGGGCGGAGGACAGGACCCTTGCGCCCGTGCTCTTCACGGCCTGCCAGGGGATCACCAAGGCGGGAAGGAACACCGACAGCAGGACCATTATCCTTATGGTGTTGTACTGGGGGACCGCGTCGAGGACGATCGGGTTCAGGAACAGCGCAGAGCACACCATCACGCCCATGGAGAAGGCGTAGACCGTGAGCTCTATGAACGAGCGGAGGTCGAAGACATGGCTGTCCGGGACAGGGTCCATTTCCACCTCCTTGACGTCCAGCACGTCCGGGACCATGAAGAACGAGGCGGCAGGCCCTCTTTCCCCCTCTGCGGCGCTCCTCTCTATCGACAGGATGGCCCCTGGGAGGTACTTGCGGATCATGGCCGATATGGTGGTCAGGACCCCCACGGACGACAGCAGGAGGACCAGTATCGTCAGCAGCATGTCGCTGAAGAGCACGATCTCGTCCACGTCCCCGGGTATGAACGGCTTCAGCGAGGACGCTCCCCTCAGAAGCACCATGGCTCCGGCCCCTGTGACGTAGAACCACATGACCGCTCCGGCGAATATCACGAACCCGACCAGGAACCACAGGGGGAAGGGCCCGGAGTCGAGGCGATAGAGCGCCCACGTGCCCAGGAGGGCGAAGGCGGTCACGAACACGATGCAGATGTCGTCCAGTATCTTCCAAGGCAGGAAGTCGCCTCTGGATATGACGAGCAAGGCCGAGACGACGACGCAGCAGGCGACGAACCAGGGGAACGCGCGGACTATTGCCCTGTCCCTGTCCTCGGACCGCGGGTTGATCCTCGAGGCCCCGCCGAACACGGTGGCCGCATGGTCCAGCTTGTCGTTTATGGATTCGATGTCGACTTTTTTAAGAACGGCATCCCTCGGCATGAGCATCTAATCGCGAGTGCGGATATAATCGTAACTGGGACCGGAGGTCTTTCGCATCATCAATTTATAACAGCGGTCTCATTGACTATCATGGGAGAGCGGAAGGGTCTGAAGAACCGGGGCTATTCGGAAGAGGATGCGGAGGACCGCAGGGCCGCTGTCGAGGAGTTCGCCGGCGTCCGTTTCGAGCACATCGGAAGATGCGGCATGGACTATGGCTGCGCCTCGAAGAACATCGAGAACATGATCGGCGTGACCCAGGTCCCTCTCGGATTCGCAGGCCCGGTAAAGATACTGGGCGAGCACGCGGACGGCGACTTCCTCGTGCCTCTGGCCACCACGGAAGGGGCGCTGGTGGCCTCCGTGTCCCGCGGCATGTCCGTCATAACCAGATCCGGAGGGGCGACCGTCCGCGTATTCGGCGACGCAATGACGCGCGCCCCCGTGTTCAGGGTCCGCGACCTGGCGCACTGCGTCGAGGTCATGGAGTGGATAGACAGAAACCATCCCGCCATCGAGGAAGCAGTGAGTTCCACCACCTCACACGGGAGGCTGGTCCGCATAGAGAAGTTCCCTGACGGCAGGAACCTCTTCGTCAGGCTGTCGTTCTCGACCGGCGACGCTATGGGGATGAACATGGCCACTATCGCGTCCGAAGCCGTCTGCAGGCTCATAGAGTCCAACACAGGCGCCGTGATGGTCTCCGTTTCCGGGAACATGTGCTCTGACAAGAAGCCGGCCGCCATCAACGTGATAGAGGGACGCGGGAAGACCGTCGTCGCAGAGGTTAAGGTGCCTCGGGACCTCGTGTCCAGCGCCTTGCATGCGACCGCAGAGTCCATCGCAGAGACCAATACGAGGAAGAACCTGGTCGGAGGCAGCATGTCGGGCATGCTAGGCGCCAACGCCCACGCAGCCAACATGGCCGCCGCGCTCTACATAGCGACCGGCCAGGATCCCGCCCAGGTGGTAGGCTGCAGCATGACGCTGACGACCTGCGAGAGCCTCGACGGGGACCTCTACATGTGCGTCAGGGTCCCCGCGGTGGAGGTGGGAACCGTCGGAGGCGGTACGCGCCTTCCGTTCCAGAAGGAGGCCCTGGAGATGATGGGCTGCTACGGCGAGGGCAAGGCCAGGAAGCTCGCCGAGATAGTCGCGGTGACGATACTGGCGGGAGAGCTGTCCACGCTCGCGGCGCAGGCGGCAGGCCAGCTCGGGAACGCCCACGAGAGGCTTGCGCGCTGATGCGGCGTCGCTCGGACAAGCGAGGTGAGATGAGTGCCGGTCAGAAAAGAGGAGAAGGAATCGCAGGAGGATCTGCTTGTGGGCGCCGAAAGCTCTGCTGTCGGCATCGACATATGGGGCGTGTGCGTGGACCGCGACGTCTTCAGGGTGATGGACGACTTCCGCGGCTCGGAAGGACGCCTGAAGATCAACAACTACTTCAAGGCCTGCTCCTTCGTATCGCAGTTCTCGAAGCGCAACGGCCCGACGATCAGCGTGTCGGACATGCCTCTCCTGAGATCGGAGAAGATGTCCTTCAACACCGGGATAACCAAGAAGACCGCCTTGGCAGATTACAACAAGACCATAATCAGGCAGCTTCGCCATTCGGGGTCCGAGTGGCTGCTGATAGACGGCAGGGCGGACGCCTACGGGATAAGCAGGATCCAGTACTCAGACGGGTCGTGCGACTACCTTTCCAGCAAGACGCAGCACAGGTTCGGGATCAGCGAGATCCTATGGAGCAAGGGCATCGAGAACACCACGGAAGACATAGGGCTGGACTATCCCGAGGAGGAGTACCAGAGATGCTTCAAGAGGCTGGTCAAGTTCGTGAAGGAGAGGTACGGGAACAACATCATACTCAACTGCGCCTTCGACTCGACCTTCTTCCTGGACATGGACGGGCTGATCCACGAGACGTCCAACGAGAGGATAGTCGCCCGCAACGCGTTCCTGGCGAGGTTCAACCTCGAGTTCGTCCGCGCCACCGGGTGCTACTGCATCAAATGCCCCATGTACCAGATGGCCGACGCGTACCACAGGTGGGGGCTCTACACGGTCCACTACATAGAGGAGCACTACATGTACATAGACCGCTGCATCCAGGCGATAATCGACGGCGGAGACGGCGTCAGGGACCGTCTGGAGGACCTGTTCCTGGAGTACAGCGCGCTTTTCGCCTCCGTCAGGTCCGGCGAGGTCCTCAGCGTGCGCAACGGCATCGAAAGGTTCCAGAATCTCAAAGAAGAAGAGAGGCGCGACGAAGCCATGGAGATCCTCGACCAGATGATCCGCCAGGGCCTGCCCCAGGCCAAGGTGGAGCTGGCCAAGCTATACGGCTACGGGGTGTTCGTGGAGAAGGACCTGTCCAGAGCGGAGAGCCTGATCAACGAGGCCATCGAGGACGGCATGAGGTCTTCCGCCAGCGCGCTTTTCGACATCTATTGGAACGACGGCGATCCCGGAAACTACGAGAAGATGATAAAGGCCGTGGAGCCCGGCGTCGAAGAGGGCGACAGGGGCGCCATCCTGCGCATGGGCAGGGCCTGCTGCTAGGGAGTGGGCGTGGAGAAGGACCTGGGGAAGGCGCTGGAATACATGCGGCAGGTGGCCAGGTCGAACCGCGAGGCCGACATCCGCGACCAGCTCTTCGACCTCCTGCTCGAGATCGACGACCCCGACCTGTACCAGGAGATGGTGGATTCGGTCTACAGGCTGGCCATGAACAAGAGCCCCAACCCCCAGGCCCGCTACGGCCTCGCCTAGGTCCTCGGCAAGGGGCTGGAGAAGGACGTCGACGGAGGCATAGGGTGCATGCTAGAGGCCATGGGCAACGGGTCTTCCGACGCCGCCTGCCTCCTCTACGACCTGCTGTCCGACAAAGGGCCCTCCTCGACGATGTCGCTGGTCATGGAGGGGCTGGAGCGGTTCTCTGAAGAAGGGTCGACTGCGGCCATGGTTCGTCTGGGAGACGCCTTGAGCCGCGGGGCCTTGGCGGAGAAGGACCTGGAGAGGGCCCGCCAGCTGGTCGAAGCCGCCTACGAGTCGAAGGCTCCGGATTCCGGCCGCTGCCTGATGAGGATACTGTGGGCCGTCGGCACCGATGACGCGCTCTCGGAGCTGGCTGCCGTGGCCGAGGAGGGCGCATCGAAAGGGGATGCCGTGTCGTCGCTCTGGCTCGGCAGGGTGCTCATGAGGGGAAAGGGCGTCCCGATGGACCTGGAGAGGGCGGAAGCGCATCTGAGGCAGGCGTTCGACGCCAGAGTCCCAGGCGCGAGGCTGCAGCTGATGAACCTGCTCTGGAAGATAAGGACCAGGTCTTCCTGCTCGGAGATGGTCAGGATATCCGCGCCCTTGATAAGCAAGGAGAACGACCGCGCCCTGTTCCTCGTCGGGAACGCATATTACTACGGAATAGGAGTGAGGAAGGACGTCAAGAAGGCCGTCGCGCTGTTCAGGAAGGCCGAGAGCAGGAATCCCGAGCTGGGCGCGAAGCTCAAGCCGCTCTACGGCAAAGCGGGCGTCTCCAAAGGCAAGCTCCCCATGTAAGAATCATATACTAAACAGAGGATTGCTGGCTCCATGCCAGTCATCAACTTCAAGTACAGCGACCTGTGCTCGCTCATAGGCCAGGACGTCCCCCAGGACGTGCTCGTCGAGAGGATCCCGATGATAGGGGCGGACATGCACGACACCGAGAGCGGGAGCGAGGACATGTCCGTAGAGTTCTTCCCCGACCGCCCGGACCTGTACAGCGTGGAGGGGCTCGCCAGGGGCATGAGGGCCTTCCTCGACATCCAGCCAGGCCTGAAGTCCTACGACGTCGGGAAGTCGGACATCGAGGTCACCGTAGACCCCAGCGTCAAGTCCGCAAGGCCGTACTTCCTCTGCGGCGCTGTGATGGGCGTCGACATAGACGACGAGATGCTAAGATCCATGATGGAGCTCCAGGAGAAGCTACACGTGACCATCGGCAGGAAGAGGAGCAAGCTCGCGATAGGCATCCACGACCTGGACAAGGTGGAGCCCCCCTTCACTTACAGGCTGGCCGACCCGCATTCCGTGAGGTTCGTCCCGCTGGCCAAGACCGAGGAGATGGACATGGAGGAGATCCTCTCCAAGCACGAGAAAGGCGTCGGATACGCCCACCTCCTCGCCGGCATGGACAGGTACCCGGTCATACAGGACAGGCAGGGCAGGGTCCTCTCCTTCCCTCCTATCATCAACGGCGCGCTCACCACCGTCACGGTAGGGAGGCGCAACCTCTTCGTGGACGTCACTGGCAACGACCTGAAGGCGGTCAAGGGCGCCCTGGACATCGTCTGCACCGCATTGGCGGAGCGCGGAGGGAGGATAATGGCCGTCACCATGCACGACGGGGGCGACACGTTCCTCTCCCCAGACCTGTCCACCCGCTCCATGGACATCTCGGCATCCGAGTGCGACAGGTTCCTCGGAATCTCGATCGGAGCCGACGGGGCCTGCGAATGCCTCCGCAGGATGGGGATGGACGCCGTCGCGGACGGGGACACGGTCCATGTGCGCTATTCCCCCGTGAGGCTGGACATCATGCACAAGGTGGACATGTTCGAAGAGGTCGCCACCGGATACGGGTTCGAGAACTTCGGGGGCCCCTACAGGCTCGACCAGACTGCCGGCGGCTCGGAGCCGATAACCGCGTTCTCGGACGGCATCAGGGACGTCGCCATCGGCATGGGATACACCGAGGTCTGCACCCTCACCCTCAGCAGCCACAAGGAGGAGTTCGAGCTGTCCAGGCTGCCAGAGATGGACAACGTTCGCGTCCTGAACCCAATAACCGAGGACCACACCTGCCTCAGGTCGTACCTCATGCCCAGCCTGATCAGGATCCTCAAGCACAACAAGCACCGCGACCTTCCCCAGAAGATATTCGAGATCGGATACGTGATAAGGGAGGGCAAGACCGTCCCGCACCTGTGCGTCATGGCCACAGCCTCCAGGACCCCGTTCGCGGAGATCAAGGGAGTGGCGGAAGGTATCCTCAGGGAGATGAGGTGCGATCACGAGATAGCGCCCTGCGGCTACGAGACGTTCATAGAGGGGAGAGGCGCCAGCATAGTCAAGGACGGTAAGGAGATAGGGTTCTTCGGGGAGATGGCTCCGGCCGTGGTGGTCGGATACGAGATAACCCACCCGATAATGTTCCTCGAGATGGACCTCGGGCCCATCATAGGAGAGAGGAAGGACACTTTGTTCTGAGGCGATGATATGGAAGCAGGTGAGAAGTTCCCCACATTCAGGCTGAAAGACGAGAACGGAGAGGAGTTCGACAGCGTGTCCCTCGCAGGGTCCCGTTACGTCGTATACTTCTACTCCAAGGACAACACTCCCGGATGCACCAAGGAGGCTATGGAGTTCACCGGGCTCATCCAGGAGTTCATGGACATGGAAATCCCCGTGATAGGCGTCAGCAAGGACTCGCCGGCCTCCCACAGGAAGTTCATAGACGGGAAGGAGCTCAAGGTCAAGCTGCTGAGCGATCCCGAGCACGAGCTCATGGAGAAGGCCGGAGCCTGGGGGAAGAAGGTCAGCTACGGGAAGGAGACGGTCGGGACGATACGCTCCACGTTCATCGTCGGGAAGGACGGGGTCGTGGAGGCCGCATGGCGCAACGTCAAGGCAGGCGGCCATGCCGCGAAGGTCCTCGACAAGGCGAAGGCCATCTATCAGCAGTGAAGCCGCGGGCCTGCCTCAGATCAGCCTCGCCAGCTCTCTGAGGGCAGGCTCCGCGTCAGAGATTATGCTCAGGTCGGCGTAGCCGTGTATGGGGGCCTTCTCGTCCGTGTTCACGGCCACCACCCTATTGGCGCCCGACATCCCGGTTATGTGCTGCACCGCGCCGGAGATGCCGACTGCTATGTAAAGCTCCGGCCTGACGGTCCTTCCGGTCATCCCGACCTGGCGGGACTGGGGCATCCACCCTCTTTCCACCAGCGCCCTGGAGCAGCACACCATCGCTCCATCCACGGACGAGGCGACCTCTTCCGCCAGGTCCACGATCGTTCTGTCGCGTATCCCTGCGCCCAGGGCTATCAGCACCCGTGCGTCGCTTATGTCCGAGGCCTTCTCCGAGCGCCTGCTCACGGAGAGGACCTTCTTCCGGCTCTCACCCGAATACTGCCAGTATATGGCGGTGCCCTGCCCCTCGCGCCTCTCCGGCGTCGGGAACACCCCTTGGCGTATCGTCGCCATCTGGGGGAACCCGACGCATTCAATGTCGGCCGTCAGCACC
Organism: Candidatus Methanomethylophilaceae archaeon; assembly: GCA_017540825.1. Lineage (GTDB taxonomy): Archaea > Thermoplasmatota > Thermoplasmata > Methanomassiliicoccales > Methanomethylophilaceae > Methanoprimaticola. The sequence continues at coordinate 35,219 of JAFYAH010000048.1, forward strand.
CCTCCGAACGCCGGCCTGGTGACCACGATCCTCCTTCCGTCGGCGGCGATCCCGGTGCAGTCGGCCGTGAGGCCCGAGCCGAGCATGGCGGCGAGCCTGGGGGCGGTCTCCCTGCCGCGGGGGCTGGCCCCAATGAGCACCGATGCGGGGTTCACCCGCTCCGCCACCTGCGCCAGGGCCTCGGCGTAGACCTCGGGGCTGTAGGATTCCGTCGCCTTCCCGCGTACGTGATATATCGTGTCGGCTCCGTATCCGAATATCTCGGGATAGAGGGACTTCGCCTCAGGGCCCCCGAACAGGGCGACGAACACCCTGCCGTCGGATATCCTGGAGGATTCAGCGATGATCTCCGCGCTGTTCCTCGTGACCTTCCCGTCCTCGGTCTCTGCCCAGACCAGCGTCCCGTCCGCGGTGGACTCGTTGAGATCGTACCTCTTGAGCATCCCCGGAGGAAGCCTGTCGGGGTTGTCGGAGCAGGATCCGCCTGTGCAGGAGCCGCTAGAGCACGAGCCGTCGGAGCATCCGCTCAAGGCCTCGCCCCCATCTCTTCCAGGAGGAGCTCGGCGACCCTACTCGGATTACCCACTACGGCCTTCCTGTTCTTCCTGCGCACGTCGTTGGTGCCCGTCCTCACGATCCTCGTCCGCGAGCCCTTCAGCCCTACGCTGTACAGCCCCAGACCCAGGCCGACCCTGTCTATGGTCTCAAGAGGCTTCTGAGCGCCCCTGAGGCGGTCCGAGATTGACATCAGGGTCCCGCAGGGGTCGACGTCCGAGAACGCCACGACGGAGCCTGCTGGGGCCTCGCATTCGACTTCGGAGTCCCCGTAGTCCTGGGCAACGACGAACGAGCCGCCGGACCTCCTCATGTCCTTGACGTAGGCGAACTGCTGCACCGAAAGCATCTGGGCGACCTCGAACGGGACCTGCCCGGTCTCTCCGTCCGAAGCCTTCTGGCCGAAGACCACGAGGTCGGCGTCGCTTCCGTATCTCTGCACGAAGGCGGCGACAGCCCTGGAGGTGGCCCACGTGTCGGCACCTGCGAAGGCGCGGTCGCTGAGCAGGAAGGCCTTGTCCGCGCCGAGGCACAGGCAGCGCCTGAGGGCCTCCGAGGCCTGGGGCGGCCCCATGGTGAAGGCCACGACCTCGTCCCCTTCCTCTTTAATCGAAAGCACCTTCGTCAGGGCATGCTCGCAGTACGGGTCCAGTATCGAGGGCACCCCGGCCCTCACCAGCGACCCGTTCTCGTCCACGGATACCTCGGAGGTGTCCGGCACCTGCTTTATCGCTATCAGATATCTCATTCGATCGCCCCACCAGATTCCCCGGGCACAGTATCCAGTTCGGGTCCAGGACGCTCTTCACCTTGCGGAGCTCCTCGACGCCTTTCCTGCCGTACAGCAGCTCCATGTACCTGGTCTTGATCTTTCCGATGCCGTGCTCGGCGCTGGGAGAGCCTCCGAGCTCCACGGCCTTGGCGGCGAACTCCTCGTATATCGCCTTCGCGCGCTCGAACTCGTCCATCGACTTCAGGACGATCTCCACATGCGGGTGGTTGTCGCCGATGTGCCCGAACATGCAGTACTCCAGCCCGGCCTCCTCGAGCTTCATCCTGTAGAAGGCCATCATCTCGTCGGCGGCCTCGTCCGGGACGGACATGTCGCTCCCGAGCTTGTGGATCTTCGGCATCTCCCCTTTCAAGGACGCCACGTACTCGAATATCGTCTCCGGGATGGAGTGCCTCAGCTCCCTCATCCTCTCCCTGTCGGAGTCCTCGTGGCCGCACCACGACGCCTCCAGAGAGCTTCCGTGCCTCTTCGCGACCTCCTCGAGGGCGGCGTAGCGCGCGTCCAGGGAACCGTCGTCCGGGAGGTCGAAGAACAGAGCCGATCCCGCCTCGTCCGGCAGGTCCGGTATGCGTATGGACAGGGGGTCCGCCTTTTTGCGCGACCTGACGAGCTCTATCGACCTGGCGTCCATGAACTCCAGGAACTCTGGGTCTATCCTGCTGTCGGAGCGGATCTCCTTGACCGCTGCCAGCGCGGACCCGTCGTCGGGGAAGAACAGGACGTTGGACACCAGGGGATGCCTGGGCGCCAGGTATATGTCAGCCTCAGACACCACTCCGAATATCCCTTCCGACCCTATGAACAGGTCCAGGAGGTCCATGTCCTCGCTTATCCTAGGTCCGGCGGCGTTCTTGACGGAGGAGTTGAAATCGTAGCCCGGGAGATCGAACGAGTAGTAGTTCCTGCCCGCCGCGAAGCCCATGCGCCTGCCTTCGGCCTTCTGCTCCCCGCGCACGACCTCGGCGAGGGCCCCGTCGGCCATCACCACCTTTATCCTCCTTATCCAGTCGCGTGTGGGGCCGTACCTGTAAGTCCTGGGGCCGGACGCGTTGGTTGCGATGTTCCCGCCGATGGAGCCTTCCATCTCGGTAGGATCGACGGGATAGAAGTAGGCCTCAGGCTCGTTGGCCAGAGACTCGCATGCGCCCTCGGTCACGTCTTCCAGGGACGAGAAGCTCCTGCGGGCCAGGGTCTCGTCTATCTCCCTCAGGGTCGTGCACGGCAGCACGCGGAGGAAGTACCCCCTCTCGTCCTTTCCGACGCCCAGGACGCCCTTCATATGCTCCAGCGACAGGACGTCGCCGCCTTTAGGGACGCTCCCTCCGGAGACCCCGGTGCGCATGGCGGCGACCGTGACGGGCGTCCCCTTGGAGTTGTACACCCTGAGTATCTCGCGGAGCTCCTGCTCGCTGTACGGCAGAAGCACGTTGTCCGCATGGCCGGTCATCTTGGACTCGTCGGTCAGGTATCCTGTGCTGTGTCCTATCCTCTGTCTCTGGAACATCGTCGCTCATCCCATAGGCGCGGAACCATGGCCGCGATCACGGCCTGCTCCGTAAGCTTCTCGCGGTCTATCAGGCCTTTGCTCAGCAGACCTATCGCGCCCTGGCTCCTTCCGATCCCGGCGCTCCCGTACACCTCGTGGACGGCGTCGCCGACGGTCTTCCCTCCGCGGACCAGCGCCGCGATCTTGTCCGGATAGCGGAACCCGGAGCCCTGGCCGTAGGTCTCCCTGCCGTCCCTGTCGACGATCGTGCAGTGCTGGATGTCGTATAGCCCGTCGAGCATCTCGAAGACGCCCGCCTCGATGCCCACGGAGAGCTCGTGGCTTCCCAGAGCGGCCCTCGCCCTGTTGACCGAGCCCTGGTGGGTCTGCTGCTCGAAGGGCTGCGGGGGGACGCCGCTGTCCACCTCCACCGCGGTGAGGCGCACGTCGCCGTAGACCCTCTCCAGCACGGAGCGCACGGCCGCCACCTTCACCATGTTGGCCGACCCGACGGCGACATCCTTCGCATCGCTCCTTCCGTGGCGGCCGTATTCTCCGCGGAGTATGGACGAGGCGGATATCTTCTCGCCGGCGTCGGACATCACGAGAGGCACCACCGACAGCTCCATGGGCCTCAGCCCCCTGGACCTCCTCCTGTCGTTGACCTTCCTCCCGTTATCCAGCGTCTCCTCGGAGACCACCAGGACGTCGACGCGGTCCATGATCTCGTCAGGGCCGTACATGTCGTTTATCTCGAAGACGAGAGCGCCCCCGAGCTCGTCCGCGAACGCCACCAGCTCCTTCCTGCGGACCGCCATGGGCATGTGCGCCGGGCGGCTCTCGGAGGCCATGCGGTCGGACGTGATGCCTATGACCACCTCGTCGGAGACCTCGAAGGCGCGGCGGATGAGGGCCTTGTGGCCGTCGTGCAGGACGTCGAAGGTCCCTGCTACCGCGGCGACGGTCATTCTCCGGCCTGCCTGCGGTCCATCTCGTTATGGACCACTATCATGCAGTGGTCGGCATGCAGGCTCAGGGGCCCGATGCAAATCTTGTCGGGATCGTACGAGAGCAGGGCCTCCTCCTCTTCCGGGGTAGGGTCCTGGTTGTCCCCCAGGACGAACACCGGGTCTTCGGGGAACTCGTACTCCCTGCAGTCGGTCCCGTCCTCCTTCAGGTACACGAGCCTGCCTTTTTCCGACAGCTTCCTCAGGACGTCACCGAACGACATGCGTGTGACGTAGACCCCGGGGGACGACCTGACCTCCTCGTCCTTCCCCACGGGCTTCAGGAGCGCGTTGCGTATGAGCGACGAAGTGCTCCTCTCGTCGGGGTTGAGGTACCTGAGCTCCTCTCCCTTGAACACCACGGTCTTCGGCGCGTCCTCCCCTCCTTGGCAAACGAGGTACGCCTCCACGTCCTTGCGCAGGTTATGGCTCAGGAAAAAGGCGGAGTTCACGCACCTGACCAGTATGTCCAGCCTCCCGGCTCCTCCGGCTATGTCGTCCAGCTTGAAGCTGCCGGTGGTGGCCGCCTTGTGGCCGATGATCACGAAGTACCTCATCGGATCACGTCTGGAGGTTCTTGAGGGCTTCCAGATCCACTCCGCCGAGCTGCTTCATCATCTGCTTGCGCATCTTGCGGTTCTTTCCGACGGCGGCCATGGTCTTCTTCGTCTGGTTGTACTGCTTCAGCAGCTCCCTGACGTCGTGCGGGGACACGCCGGCGCCTGCGGATATCCTCTCGATGCGCTTGGACTTGATGATGGACGGGTCTTCCTTCTCCTCTTTGGTCATGGAGTCCATTATGACGCGGAACACCTGCAGCTTCTTCTGCGAGGCCTCGTAGTCTATCTTGTCCTCCATGGCGCTGAATCCGGGGAGCATGCTCATGACCTTCTGGAGAGGCCCCATCTTCCCGACGGCCGCCATCTGGTAGTACATGTCGTTCAGGGTGAACTTCCCGCTCATCATGGACTCCGTGATCTTCGCCATGGCGTCCGGGTCGTCCACGTTCTCGTTGACCGTCTGAATAAGCGAGGAGATGTCTCCCATCCCCAGCAGCCTGGATATGAACTTGCTGGCGTCGAAGGCCTCGAGGTCGCGTATGTGCTCTCCGGTTCCGAGGAACACTATCCTGGCGTTGGTCTTGGATATGGCGGAGATCGCTCCTCCTCCCTTCGCGGTTCCGTCCATCTTGGTGAGGATGACCCCGGTGACCCCGACGGCGTTGTGGAACGCCTCCGCCTGCGGGCCTGCCTGCTGTCCGACCTGCGAGTCCAGGACGAGCACCCTCTCCTCTGGCTTGGCCACTTCGGCGATCTTCCTCACCTCCTCGATGAGGTCGTCCTCCAGGGCGTGGCGTCCGGACGTGTCGATGATCACGATCTTCTTGTCTTTGAACTTCTCGATCCCCCTCTTGACGATGCCGGGGGCGTCGGACTCGCCGGGCTCGCCGTACACCTCGACCCCTACCTTCTCGCCGAGCTGCTTGAGCTGATCCAGGGCCGCAGGCCTGTACACGTCCGCGCCGATGAGGCCGACGGAGAACCCTTTCTTGGAGAAATAGAGCGCCAGCTTGCCTGTGGTCGTGGTCTTTCCCTGTCCATACAGGCCGACCATCATTATCTTCTGGGGCTTGAGGGCTATCCCCTCCCCGTTGTCGACCAGATTCACGAGCTCCTGGTAGATGATCTTGGTGAGGTGGTCCTTCATGCTGCTGCCTGCAGGAGGCGGCTCGCTGACGGCGCGCTCCTTGACCTTGTTGGTGAGATCCAGCACCAGCCTGACGTTGACATCAGCCTCCAGCAGGGCGCGCTGAAGGTCCTTGCATACTTCGTTGATCAGGCCCTCGTCGACAGAGGTGGCGCTGCCTATACGTCCGAGAATGTTCCTAAGCGATTTTCCCAATCCTTCCAAGGCCATGCAATCGACACTCTATGTTTGACCAGTATAAAATAATCTGCGCCTGTGGTTAAGGCGGGGTTCCGGGCGAGCAATAAGAAGGGATGGGATGCACTCTACCCGTCCGGTTCCCTTATGACCTAATAAAACTCTTTTGTATATGAATGTATCCATATTTTCTGTATACAACAATGAACCACTTGTTTATATTATATATATTCATATAATTCATATTCTATTATTCAGTTTCATCTGTTATTATATGATTCAGTTGAGATTTATGATATACTATCATTATGTTAACAGGCGAACAGATGGATGGATGGGAGTAGAAATCGTCTGGAGGTTCGCATCTCCGCGTCTGCGGACGTTTAGGTTAGTCATCCGGACGATAATAGCCATACCAGACGGGGAGGGCCATGCGCTCGGCAACAGCTGAACGCGATTAGTGGAAAAAAAGGAAAATGTTTGTCGGGAGGGCCACTGGGCCGCTCCCTGGAATGCTATCAGAGGTACCCAGACTTCTGAAGAGCCATGAGGTCCTCGGTGGAGAGCTTGTCTCCAGCCTTGAAGCGCTCGAAGATCTCCTTGGCTTCCTTCTTGTTGTCGAAGTCCCTCTTCTTGGTGCGGTTGCCGCCCTTGTCCCTGTTCTTTCCGGCGGTGTCGCGGTCCATCTGGTGGACGGTCTTGATCTGCTCGATGTGCTTCTTGTGCTCCTCGTCGGCAGCCTGCTTGCACTCGATGAACTTAGCCTGGGCAGCGTCGGCTTCCTTCCTGAGCTTGTCAGCCTGCTCGTAGAACCCGATCATCTTGTCGTGCGCCGCCTGGGCCTTCTCAGCGTACTCGGAAACCTGGCGGTGGTAAGTCTCCGCCTGGGCCTTGGCTTCCCTGAGCTGTCCGACAAGCCCCTTGACCTCGTCGTTCTGCTCGTAGCTCTTCTCCCTCTCGGCGATCTCTTTGGCGAGAACGGAGATCTGCTTGATGATCTCGTTCTCCTTGTCCTTTCCAAGAGGTTTGGTCTGCTGAGTGTACTCGAGATCCTGGAGTTGTTTCTTCAGCTGTTTGACGGGAACCTCGTTCTTCTCGTCGTTTCTCTCGGTGTTCCTGAACGGAGCGAGCTGCTCCTTGAGGGCGGTCACTTTCTGATTCCACTCGTCCCTGAGCTCCTTGGTCTCCCTGACCTTCTGGTTCAGCGAGTCGCGCTCCTCTCTGCACTTTCCTGCCTCGTCAACAAGCTCCCTGACCTGGCCGTTGAGGGCGTCCCTCTTGGCTTTCCATTCCTTGGTCTGGTTGTTGAGCTCGTCCCTGAGCCTCCTGTGCTTTTCTGCATCCTCGTTGACGATGCCGCGCTTCTCTTCGAGCTCTACGAGTTCGCCCTCGGATTCGACGGCCGTCTTCTCTACTGCTGACTCCTCGGTCTCGCAGGGGGCGTTTTCCGTCTTTTCCTCGGTCGCCATAGAAACCTGCTCCTCTACCTGAGAATCTTGCTGCTGAACTTCCTCCACAAAATCTTCCATACTTCATCACTCAATATTCGACTCGGCCATGAGCAGAAGCATGGCCCACTTCTATTTTGGCCTATAATAGGCTATAATATAAGGCTTTCTACTATAGCCGAGGCGGATGCGAGTCTGATTCGTCGGGCGCCGTAGTGTTTCCTGTTCCGGCCGCGGAGGAAGCGGTCCCGATCGCAACCGATTGCGTGCTGCCGCGCAGGGACGAATCTAAAAGGGCAACTTATTATAACTACTTGGCCGATGGCCGATGCGATTCAAATGAGCAACGTCTGTCCCCTTGACTACAGATACGGCCGCGAGGGAATGAAAGCGGTTTTCAGCGAGGAGAGCCGCATTCAGTACCAGATGAACGTAGAGGCGGCCTTGGCCAGGGCGCATGCTTCTCTCGGCACCATCTCCAAGGCGGATGCAGACGAGATCACTCGCGTCGCCAGCCTCGATGTCGTCAGCATCGACAGGATCAAGGAGATCGAGAAGGAGACCAGGCACGACCTGATGGCCATGGTCAAGGCGATGACCGAGAAGTGCGGCGGGGACGCAGGGAAGTACGTCCATCTGGGCGCGACCTCCAACGACATCGTCGACACGGCGACAGCGCTTCAGTTCAAAGCCGCGATGGGCATAGTCCTGGACGACGTGGACGCGCTCATCTACACCCTCGCCTCGCTCGCCAAGAGGGAGAGGGACACCCTGGAGATCGGGAGGACCCACGCGCAGTTCGCCATCCCGATAACGTTCGGCTTCAAGATCGCCGGATACGTGGCCGAGATGCTCAGGCACAGGGAGCGCATCGTCCAGGCCATGCCGAGGGTCTGCGCAGGGAAGATGGCGGGCGCTGTCGGGACGGGCGCCGCTCTCGGGAAGAACTTTTTCAAGATACAGTCGCTGGTGATGGAAGACCTCGGGCTCTCCTACGAGCCTGCGGCAACCCAGGTCGTCGGCCGCGACAGGTACAGCGAGGCCATCTGCCTCATGGCGAACATCGCCACCTCGCTGGAGAGGTACGGGACCGAGGTCAGGAACCTCCAGAGGTCCGAGATCGGCGAGGCTTCCGAGTTCTTCGACGTGAAGAAGCAGGTGGGCAGCTCCACTATGGCTCAGAAGAGGAACCCCATGAACTCCGAGAACGTGTGCGGGCTTGCCAGGGTGGTCAGGAGCTTCGTGACCCCCACGTTCGAGAGCCAGGTCCTATGGCACGAGAGGGACCTTTCCAACTCATCCACGGAGAGGTTCACGCTGCCCCACGTGTTCATCCTGATGGACGAGATTCTGAAGAAGATGAACTGGATCTTCGAGGGCCTGGAGGTCCACAGGGAGAAGATGCTCGCGAACATCGAGTCCTCCAAGGGCCTGGTGATGGCGGAGCCGCTCATGATGAAGCTGACCCAGAAGGGAATCGGAAGGCAGGACGCCCACGAGATAATACGCGAGTCGTCCATGGTCGCCGAGGACACCGGGAGGCATCTCAGGGACGTCCTGATGGAGAGGGAGGATCTCAAAGGGGTGCTGACCCGCGACGAGATCGTCGACACAATGGACGCCGCTAATTACGTGGGCGGCGCCAGGGAGATAGTCGACAGCATGGTCGCCGAGGCGGAGAAGGCCTTGGGAAGGAAGGTCGAGTGAATGGACGCCAAGGCCAAGCAGGGGCTCATCTTCGGGGCAATCGCCGGAGCGGTGATAGGGATCCCGTTCACGATAATGACCCACAACTGGTTCTGCCTGCTGCTGATCCCCGTCGCAGCCGTCATGGGCATGGCGCCCCAGCTGCTCAAGCCCGTGGAAGACGACGACTGAGCAGGAAAGAGGGGCTCGGGCTCTCGGCAAGGAGGGCCCGGGTTTTTTTTCATCCGCTGGAACAGCGAATCATATCTATTATCGCCGAAATGTCGGGCCTCTTCGCAGGGTCCGCATCGAGCATAGGGTCTATCAGGTCCATTATCCACCTGCGGGCGGTGCCTTTCCTGTAGATGTTCACATCGGTCGCAATGGCCTCGTCGGAGATGTTGCTGCGGATGTAGATCTTGTAAAAGAGCAGCCCGAGGCAGTAGACGTCGTACCAGGGCCCCCTCTCGGCAGGGGCGATCCTCTCCAGCTTCTCCGCGTCCCTCATCAGGAACATGTCGCAGAAGTTGCATATCGCCGGCCTGAGGTGTCCGTTCGCGGTGCGGAACACGGTCAGGGACTCGGCGGACAGCGATCCGTGCACCAGGCCCGCCTCATGGATGGCCTTGACGGTGCGGCAGAGCTCCAGCAGGAGGAAGTTCTTGTCCGCGCTGTCGTATTTGTTGATGCGGCCGAGGTCCTCCCTCCCGCTCTGATTGGACATGAAAGTCTGGATGTACATGCCGTTGGACAGGAAGCTTTCCGAGGGTAGCATGAATCTTCCGTCCAGGTTCATCCTCTGGATCATGCCGATTATGGTGTCGTTGCGGACCAGGTCGTATTCCTCGCGTCTCTTCACGAAGATCTTCCTGGCGTCGCGCGCGCTCTTCCCTTTGACGCATAGGGCGGACAGTACGTCCCCGCTGCGCAGCCAATTGTTGGCCACGCGGTAGCCGTACATATTGTCGCACCTGCGGACTTCCGTCTCGAACTCCTTGTCGAGGGCGTACGGCATGACGTAGGCGACTCCACAGTCCTTGAGGTCCCGCCTGGGGATGGTCCATCCCTCCCCATACACTACTCCGGGGACCGGGGTCGCAGTGGGGCGGCTCTCCCTGTATGTGGGCCAGTCCTTCTCCCTGGGGAACTTCTTGGGCTTCTCGGCCGTCTCCTTCTTCTCGGGCGGCTCCTCCTCAGGCTTGCTGGCTTCCTTATCCGCTGCCGGTTCCTCCTCAGGCTTAGGGGCTTCTGCCGCGACGGCTTCCGGCTCCTCCGCCTTAGGCGGCTCCTTCACGACCACCGGGTCCTGCTCGGGCTCGAGGGGGACGAGCAGGTAGCCCGCGGAATATCTTTTCCAGAGGGACCTCATGAGCTCCTCGTTCTGCTTCCTGAGGCTCTTCAGCTCGGCTTTGACCTCGTCGTATTCCGTCTTCTCCTCCGGCGACAGCTCCCTGGAGCCCATCTCGTTGCGCTTGGCCCTGAGCTCGTCTATCCTGGGGGTGAGGACCATCTTCGACATGTAGTCCGAATCGAGGGCGTCCCCTCTGGGGCAGAACGCCTCGCGGTACTCCTCCTCGGACCCTATGCCGAACATGTGCCCTGCCAGAGTGCGGTCGTCGTTCACGTGGGCCTCCAGCGAGGCCGTTATGGACTGCTCCAGGTCGAACTCCCTGTCGGCCCTAGGCAGGAACACGGACTCGAAGCTCATCGGGGAGTCCAGATAGGCGAAGCATCCGTCGGAGGCGGCGAAGACGAAGCAGGGCTTCGGGATCCTGTACGCCTTCCAGTTGATGCGGAAGTCGTGGTCCAGGCAGATGACGTTGTTCATGACGGCGTCCTGGATTATGCACTCCATGGCGTCGACGTACCCTCTGGCGTCGTCGTCGGTGAGCTGGTGTAGCCCGTCCTTCCCCAGGGCGTAGCATCTGGAGTCCCCCGCCCAGAAGCAGATCACGTCCACGCTGTCCTCGCTCTCCTTGTAGACGCACGATGCCAGCGTGGTGGGCAGGAGCTTGACCATGGAGCCTCCGGACTTCCTTCCTTTGAAATTTATCCCCGTCTCGTCCGAGTATTTCTGGAGGCCCTCCTTGATGGCGGCCCTGAGGTCTTCGGCCATCTGGTCCAGATGGCGCATGTCGTCGGAGAACGCGGCCTCGTGATTCTCTTCCAGGAACTTCACGGCTATGGACAGCACGGCGCGCGACGCGTAGTAGGCGCAGGTGTGGACCTCGCCGTTGACCTTGAACTCGACTCCTCCCGCTCCTCCGAGCCCGTCGCAGACGATTGCCACCCTCTCGTTGGAGACGGGCGGCGCATCCTCCTCGTGGCCCGGGAAAGGCAGGTCGAACGTGTAATCTGTCTTCATGGCTTGTCACCCAGCAGCGTATCGTAGATCTTCTTTGCCAGCTTGCTTATGGTCCCGTCGGGCTTCTTCACCCATACGTACTTCTCGTCCTTCTTGACGACCTCCTCCTTGGCAGGGGGCTTGGCCATCTTCTCCTCGCCCACTATGGGTATCCCTTTGTCCTCTGCGATGCCCTTCGCGACCGCCGGAGGGAGCATCCTCTGGGTCCCGTCGGCCATGATGTACGTCCACTTGGGGCTTCCAGGGATCATCCTCTCCCCTGTGGCGGGATCCGGACGCTTGGCGGGCTCTGCCTTGGGGGAGGGGGTCTTGGAGAAGAGGGGCTTGGGCGTCGAGGGGATCGGCGCCTCTCCGCATATCTCCTTCATCCCGTTCAGGACCGCGCCGGCGTCCGCCCTCCTCCCGGCGTCGATCTCCATCATCGACTGGATGAGGTCCTTGATCTTCCCGGAGGGGACGGCCATTATCATGTCCTTGGAGGAGTCTATCTGGAATGGGTACTTCCCGTGCTTCTGGAGCATCCGCTTGCCGGCGTAGTAGTCGTGGAACATTATCGCGGACGCGAAGACGTCCGACTTGCACGTGACTATGCCTTTGAGCTCCGGGTCGTCGGACATTATGTACCTTCCCAGCTCAGGGGAGTAGAACTCGGGGGATCCTATCGTGGACTCCGGATCAGGCGGGTCTCCGGAGAAGTAGCTGTCGTCGAAGTCGATGAACCTGGGCTCGTACCCTCTGGCGGCGCTGACGACGAACACGTTGCTGTGCTTTATGTCCCCGTGGACCACGTCGTTGTCGGCCAGGGCCTTCAGCGCATAGGCGTACTTCTTGATGACGTCCAGCCTGACCTCCTTGTCGAGCTTGGAGACCTCTTCGGGCGTGAGCTTCTTCTCCTTCACCCTGGGGGAGACGATGTAGTACGAGTTCCCTTCCAAGAAGTACTCCGTGGGGGCGACGATGAACGCGCATGTGGAGGAGGCCTTCTGGAGCGCGGCGATCAGCCTTCTGCGCTTCTCCTCCCATTTTTCGCACGCCTCCTTCTTGCGCCTGAACGTGTCCCCCGTGAGCATCTTGGGGTTAGGATACTTCGGCTGGGGGAGCTTCTTGAGGAAGAACTCCTTGGACCCCTTTCTCCCGAAGGCGTAGCTTCCGTTCGCGGTCGTCGTCCATTCGCCGAGCAGCTCGTACCCGTGCATCGTCTCCAAAAGAACACCTCAGCAGAAGAGCGGGACGAGGGGGGAGTCCCCCTCGAAGATCGGTCAGAGGCTGGCGGAAAGGGTCCTGAGCACGGCTTCGAGGTCGAACTCCTCCAGCCCGCCGTTGAGGTTGCTCTTAGCCCAGTACGTGTTCTCGAGGTCGTCGACGAAAGCCCAGGACGGGTCGTCGGGAGCGAACACTATAAGCCTCTTGGCGTTGGCGTTCATGCCTATCTGGGGGTCGTCCCAGAGGGAGAAGAGCTCCGCGTTGGACTTGGGAAGGTCGAAGTTGGTGCCTCCTCCGTATATGTCCTTGGTCGGCGCGTCCGTCCAGACCATGATGGCATGGCGCCTCTTGGCCCCGGTCTTCACCCAGTCGGACTTCATGGCGAGGGCGATGGCGTCCAGGGCGGTCTCAGGAGCGTCCCCTCCGCCCGTGGCCTCGATCCTCATGACGAAATTCTTGAAGCTCTCCACATCCTGGGGGAGCTTGAAGAACGGCGACTCTATCAGCCCGTCGTCGCCGTCGCAGGTCAGGTCCCTGAACACTATCACCTTGATGCGGAGCTCGTCGACCTCCCTGTTGAACGATTTCAGGGATTCCTTGAGGCGCTCGTGGAAGGTCATGACGTTGTCTTTGACCATCCCGATGACGTGGCCCATGCTTCCGGTGCCGTCTACGCACATAACAAGGTCCACGTTGATGTCGAAAATATCGTCGGACGGCATTTCAATCGGACGGTAATCAAGATGGCAGGATTTAACGATATCCGCACGTATCAGGTCAGATGGATGGCCGGTCATCCGTCGTCCGTCCTCGATCCGCTCCTCTCCAGGAGTATCTCGCACATCTCGATGACGATCTGGATCCTGTACGGGTCCGCCAGGTGGTACAGGACCTCCCTCCCTGACCTCTCCATCCTAACCAGCCCGGCTTTGCGAAGGGTGTTGAGGTTGTGGGACGTCAGCGACTGGGAGCTCCCTGTGATGTAGGATATTTGCTGGACGTTCATGCGGCCCGAGAGCAGGGCGGCGACGATCTTCATGCGGTTGCTGTCCCCCAGCGCCTTGAAGACGGTCGCGACGTCGGCGTATTTCCCGCTGGCCGACTCCGCTATGCGCACGAGGCTCTCGTTGTCTATCATGGGGTAGTTGACGGCGTCCATGTACGGCGACTCGTCGATCGGCATCTTGGCGCACACCACGAACATCGACGGAAGCTCCGTGATGCCGTTCTCCGTCAGGACGCAGTACGGTTCCCTGTCCAGCGACTTCACGTGGATGTTGGTCATACCCACGCTCATGAGCGCCGCCACGTCCCAGGCGGGCCTGCGCTCGCGGCTCAGCGGAAGGTCGTATGCGATGTCGCGTATTATGTCGAAGTCCACGTTGTCGACGTTGGTCTGGGCGTGGAGGCCGCTGTCCCTGTCCTCCTTCAGCTTCCTCAGGTAGTCCATGCGCCTGCGGTAGTCGTCGTCGTAGAGGTCGAGGTAGTAGTTCCCGTCTATGATGGCCATCTCGCCGTCCGGCTTCAGGAGCTCCTTCCATGCGGAGTAGGCCTTCTTCGGGTTGGGGAGCCCCCACACCGTGCTCCTGGACACGACCAGGTCGAAGGTCTTCTTGGCGAGGGGAGGGTCCTCTATGTCCCCGAGCACGAAGTCTATCTTCACCCCCGCCTCCTCGGCGCTCTCCTTCGCGACCTCCAGCATGCGCTCGCAGTTGTCCATGGCGGTGACTTCGTGGCCCTGCTGCGCCAGGGTGATGGCCATGAGCCCGGCGCCGGTGCCCATGTCGGCCACCTTGAGCTGGCGGTTCAGGTTTATGAAGCGGCCGATGATGCGGAGGGCGTCGGCTCCGCCCCTCTCCATCGTGACGCGCGTGGCTTCCTTGTAGCCTCTCGCGCGGATGGTCCAGTAGTCTATCGTCCTTTTCTTGATGTCGGAGCCCGAGGCCGGGTCCTGCTTGTGGACGACTCCGCTCGAAGATGGTTTCATGATTCTGCAATCAGCCAAACGTATGAATATTTTTTCATGTATTGATGGAAAAATGAGTTAAGTTTATAAGCAAAGTCATTCGTAATTCCCATGGAGTAAGCATCCAATCTGATGTAGTATCTCTAACTCAGTATGGAATATATTTCCAAAGGTGTATAATATGGAAAAATCAACAATGATCGCAATCATCGCCGCGATCGTCGTCATCGCCGTCGCTGCGGCCGCTGCGTTTGTTCTCACCAACAACAACGGCAACAGCAGCAACAACGGCGGCGGGAACGGCGGGGACAGCGGCGACACCCCCTGGCAGCCTAAAGACTACGGCTCCTGGGAGCCTGCCAGCAAGGACGTCGGGCTTCTGACCGTCTTCGGGAACGCCAACGGCGACTCCGTCATAAACAACGATGACCTCGCCCTGATCAAGAGGGCCATCCCCCTCTATTCCGCCCTGACTGCCGCCCAGTCCGAGAAGAGCACAGCCGACAAGGGCACCGACGAGTCCGCCAAGGCCGCCGCGGCAGCCAAGGTCAACTCGGCCAAGGCCGCCCTCGACTCGTGCCTCCCCACCACCATGGAAGCCTCCTGGGTCTACAAAGGGAACACCTCCACCTACTACCTCGCCGACGCCAACTGCGACGGGAAGATCGACGCCCTCGACTCCTCCCTCGTCGAGAAGATCATCAAGGTCCAGGGAGCCGTCCACAACTACAACAAGGGTGACAACACCAAGGCCATCTCCTCCAGCCAGCTCATCTCCCTCGGGATCGAGAGGGTCAACGTCTACTTCTACGATGTCGATTCCGTCCTCGCCTCCTTCCAGTACCCCCTGACCGGCGACATGGCCATCGGATACAAGTCCAACTACGAGTCGGTCCTGATCTGCGGAGCCAACTCCAGGTGCACCTACGCATGCAACCAGGTCAGCGACTCCAGCAGCAGCTACTACAAGTGGTACCACCCCTACTACGCCCAGGCGAAGTCCATCGGGTCCAGGTTCACCCCCGACTACGAGGTCTTCATCAACAGCGGCGCCCCTCAGATGTTCCTCTCCGGGACCCGCGCCTGGTTCGACGAGAACATGGAGACCACCCTCGCCCCTCTGAACGTCAGCGTCGTCCGCCTGCCGTTCTGGGAGGACAACACCTGCGAGTCCTCTGTCGTAACCCTCGGGTTCCTCATCTGCTGCCAGGAGGCCGCCAACGGCTACGCCTCGAAGGTCAGCGACGTCCTCGACAAGATCGAGAGCGCCGTCTCCTCCATCCCGATGTCCGACAGGCCTCTCGTGTTCCAGTCCTACAACGGGACCAGCATCTCCACCATGCACAACGGGATCCACGAGGCCGTCTACGCCGCCGGAGGGAAGACCCCCTGGGACGTCGGATACAAGAACGGGAGCATAAGCATAGAGGAGGTCAACCTCAACATGGACCCCGACTACATCGGCCTCGACCAGTACTACGGTTTCCTCGAGACCTGGGACGTCGCCGACAAGAAGGCGTCCTTCGACAAGATGGTCGACCAGCTCAAGAACACCGACCTGAAGTACATCCAGGCCATCAACCAGTCCCAGGCCTACAAGGACGGGGACGTGTTCGGGTTCAACCAGGGTACCTACATGGGGCCCGCGTCCTACATCACGATCGCGTACATGTTCAACAAGATCTACGAGGACAACAGCTCCATAACCCTGAAGTTCGACGTCGACGCCCTTTTCGCCGACTACCTGAAGTGCTACCACCCGGAGTACAAGGTCAGCGACTTCGTCGTGAACGGCATCAACGCGCAGTACTACAACCTGCAGGACCTAGAGACTGCAACCGCCTGAAACCTTTCCGGGGCCATCGCCCCGGCTTTTCTTCGAAGGCATGCTTATGGAGCTCAAGGATCAGGTGGCGGACTATTGGAACAGGCGCAGCTCCGGGTTCTCGGACGCCGTCATGGACGAGATCCGCAACGGGACCAACCCGTCCCGCGACGTGATACTGGAGGGGCTCGGCATAGGGCCGGGCTCGAAGGTCCTCGACGTCGGCTGCGGCCCCGGCTACTACGAGATGCTCCTCGGCGACGTCGGGGCGGAGATGCACGCCATAGACTACTCCGAGGACATGGTCGAGAAGGCGCGCGCAAACGTCCTCAAGTCCGGCTTCGCCGCCGACGTCCGCCAGATGGACGCGCAGAGCCTGGACTACCCCGACGGCTGCTTCGACGCCGTGCTGTCCAGAAACGTGTTATGGAGTCTTCCGGATCCCGAAACCGCTTACAGAGAGATGCTCAGGGTGATGAAGCCCGGGGCCAGAGGGTACGTCTGCGACGGTAACTACTACCTCCATCTCCACGACGAGGCCTACCGCCGCAAGCGCCCTCGCGCTGCCGAGCCGGCCGAGAAGGCTGTCGGCTCGCACTACAGGTTCAACGACGACAAGGTCGACTTCAGGGAGATGGACGCCATCGCCTCCAGCCTGCCGGCAAGCGCGCGCAGGCGCCCCCAGTGGGACTGCGAGATCCTCATGTCCCTCCCCTGCTCGGAGATTCGGACGAGGCTCCGCCGCTTCGTGTCCGTCGACGACGAGTCCCTGGTCGGGTCGTTCGAGATCATTTTCACAAAGGAGGATTCGCAAGCATGACAGCAATGGAATCCGACCAGATGGCGGCGAGCTACCAGAAGTACGTCGCGAAGAAGATCCTCTTCATAGTCATCTGCGTCGTGGGGGTCGTCCTGGTCATAGGCTACGCCGCTACAATCGGCTCGGCCAACCTGACGGCCTTCCAAGTCTACGAGACGATATACAACCACTTCTTCTGCCACGAGAACATAGACGTGACGAACGACTGGGTGGTGTTCACCATACGCCTCCCCCGCATACTCACCGGCATGGTCGCGGGAGCGTCCCTGGGAGTCGCCGGCGCGGCCATGCAGAGCATGATGAAGAACCCGCTCGCGGACCCGTACACCACGGGGATATCCTCCGGGGCGTCGTTCGGAGCCACCCTTGCCCTCGGGCTCGGGATAACGTTCGGGTTCGCCGGGTCGATGGGGACCATAATGATGGCCTTCATCTTCTCGCTGATACCCGCGGCAGTGATCATCCTGGTCTCGTCCATGAGGCACACCTCCGCGGCGACGATGATCCTCGCAGGGATAGCCGTGATGTACCTGTTCAACGCGTGCACCACGATAATCAAGCTGAGCCTGTCGGAGCAGTCCCTCTCCGCAGTGTTCCAGTGGTCCATAGGGGACCTGAGCGGGTCCACGTGGGAGTCGTTCGAGGTCATAGCGGTGTTCTGCGTCATCGGCGGGGCCATCCTCATGGCGATGTCGAAGAAGCTGAACATCCTGATCACCGGCGACAAGAACGCCAAGGCGCTGGGCCTGGACGCCCACAAGCTGAGGATACTCCTGCTGATAGTGATCTCCCTGATGGCGGCCTCCGTGGTCTGCTTCACCGGGATCATAGGGTTCGTCGGGCTGGTCGCCCCGCACATAGTCAGGATATTCCTGGGCTCGGACAACAGGTACCTGATCCCGGCCTCCGCCGCCTTCGGGGCGGTGCTCCTGATGGTCTCGGACCTGATCTCCAGGGTGATAATCGCGCCCACGTTCCTCCCGGTCGGAGTGATAACCGCCTTCATCGGATGCCCGCTGTTCATGTGGCTCCTGATTAGGGCGAGGAAGAGCATGTGGTGATAGTATGGACGGAACAGACAGCGACTACGACGCGAAGGGGAGGGCGGTCATCGAGCTAAAGGAGCTCGAGTTCGGATACAACCCCAGCAGCCCCGTCCTGAAGGACATAACCCACATATTCGACAAGCCGGAGTTCGTGTGCATAATGGGCCCGAACGGGGTGGGGAAGTCCACGCTGATACACTGCATCAACAAGATCCTGAAGCCCACGGGAGGCATCGTCCTGATAAACGGCCGCGACGCCAACGACATGAAGCTGAAGGAGGTCGCGAACGAGATCGGATACGTCCCGGCGTCGTCCGAGGACTCCTTCCCGCTGACCGTGGTGGACACCGTCATGGTCGGGATGCAGAACGACTACAAGTTCGGGGTCAGGAAGGAGGACCTGGAGCAGGTCTACGACATACTGAAGCTCCTGAACATCGACCATCTGGCGATGCGCGACTTCAACGAGCTGTCCGCCGGGCAGCACCAGAAGGTCATGCTGGCCCGCGGGCTGGTCAGGTCGCCGCCGGTGGTCCTGCTGGACGAGCCGACGTCGAACCTGGACATACGCCATCAGATCGAGGTAACCAAGATCCTCTCGGAGATGCCCAGGAAGAAGAACAGCATCGTCATCATGATCAGCCACGACATCAACATCACCGCGAAGTACGCGGACAAGATCCTGATGATAGCGAACGGGGGCATCTACGCGTACGGCACGCCCAAGGAGGTGCTCACCAAGGAGTCCCTGCGCGACGTGTACGGGGTGGACGCGGACATAATAGACGTCAACGGGCGCCCGCACGTGATACTGAACGACTCGATCCCGAGGGACGACTGACAAAGGCCTAAACGGTTTAGCGGGGGGCCGCGCCCCCTGCATATTCATTCGACGATGTTCCCGGCGTGCGGCCCGGGGGTGGTGTAGTACACCTCTGCGGGCTCGATCTTGACCAGGTTCTTCGCCGGAAGGGTCTCCTTCTTGGAGTGGGCGAACGCCACGGCCTTCTCGTAGTCGGGCCCGGAGCTGACGATGGTCGCCTTCCCCTTGACCTGGTACGACTCCTTGGCCTCCGGGTTCCAGACGTAGAACGATGCCACGGGGTTCTCCTGGAGGTTCTTTAGCGTCTTCTTCAGGAAGTTGTCCACGAGCCAGACCATACCGTCCTCTCCGACGAACAGCATGCCGACGGGAACGACGTTGGGGATCCCTTCCTTGGATGCGGTAGCGAGGGCGAACACGCCCTGTTTCTTCATCTCAGCCACTATCTCAGGCGAAAGCTTGACCATGATTCCAGAGCGAGGGCGGACGATAAAAAGGTTGACACGGGCTTCCGCGGGAGGAAGCAGCGCTTGGTTGCAGAAATGGGCCCATATTCTTCTGGGATGTTCGAAGGCGACATAACCCTTTTATATCGATTAGTCATGCGCTGTCTTACCGGAGTTATCTCATGGGCAAGTAGATCAGCCCGGTAGATCGCTGCCTTCGCAAGGCAGAAGTCGCGAGTTCGAATCTCGCCTTGTCCACCACTCTCATCTCAGCCAGACATGTGAAAAACTCTGTTGGGATTCATTGTCCGCACCCTCATTTTGTATAATTCAGCAATCCTTTTTCCTGCTCGGATCCTCGCCCTTCGAGGGCTTGTCCTCCGACCAGGAGCCGCGGGTCTTACGCACGACGTCGTCGAGCCTCCTGCGGCTGTAGAAGCTCTCGGTGGTCTTGGTGCTCGAGGGTTACGACGGACAACGCAGCCTCTGCAGGACCGATGTGGAGGCCACATTAGAGTCGACGAAAGCGATTCTCACGGGAAGGGCATGTGGCTGAGGTGCATATAGATAGACTAGGCTGCCACGTACAACTCCTGGTGCAGGGGATGGAGCGCTAGGATATGGTGGCAGAACGGGGTTGGTCTGGAAAAGCTCGTGGGCTACGACGGGAATGCGAAGGACTTCATAGGGCCTTTACCCGCTAAGACACAACTACAGTAACGGGAGGCAGTTCCACCCCTGGAGCACCAGAAGGTCAAGGGCGCGAGGATTGAGGGCGATGTCCTCGTCCTGGACCTGCCGTCCGGGGATTGGGCGGCGGAAATCCGCGGTGATGAGGAGGTTCGCGAGTACGACCACCACTCGTACGACTTGTCCTTTGACCTGGAGCACCTGGCGATTGGGTGCTACCGCCGGAGGCTCTCGGAGGAGATGTTCACCCAGGCATACGAGTGCGCCGAGGCCCGGGGACCATCTGAGGCGGGGTTACGACGTATCGGTCCTCGAGAACCTCTCGGTGCGCCCAAACTAGAGGACGTTCAGGTCCAACCTGAGGAGGTGTTGTTCCAACTGAATGGAGACGAGCTCTGCTGGGAGAGGGACCGTTGCGGAGGATGCTTCGGCGGATATGTGTAGGAAAGGAGGACTCCGTCGAAGCCTTGAGAATCCCGCTGGGACCTTCTGATGGTGCTGAGGAGAACCTGGCTTTGTGTTCATCGCAGGTTCATCCTTAGTTCAGGCCGGGGTCCCGGCCGCACACTGGACACTTCACATTCCAGACGAAGGCGACGGGGTATTTGACCGGTCAGGCGGCTCGCCGAAAGTGTGGAAGTTAGAGCCTTCCCTCGAGCCCGCGGTCTCGTAAAGCCGGGCATCCTCATTCCGACATGCGACAGCCAGGAGGCCGTCGGCTATGGTCTCCCTCAGATTTGAATGACTCGATGCGGGCGACCGTCTCGGGAGGCAGCGGATGGGAGTCCATGTACTCACTGGATGACTTCCTGAAATCCTCGATCGGAACTTCGTCGAGGGCCCCCCTCCTAGCCAGGGTGTAGTCCCCCGCATTCCTGTTCATGGAGACTATGAAGCGCTCTGCGTCCACCGGGTCCAGGCGATCGGTGAGGCATTTCATGCCGATCATGCGCAGCTCTGACTCCGTATACATCGTCTCACCTCGATCTCCGTCAGGAACCTAAAGTCTGGTGTGGTAGGTAAATTCACTCGGGCTGCAGCATCGACTCGAGGTCCTCCGGACTGCAGATCCCCATGTTCTCCCTGACCTCTACGGGGACGGGGACCTTCAGGGCCTCGCAGATCGTCCTGCACCTCT
>JAFYAH010000049.1 GCA_017540825.1 Candidatus Methanomethylophilaceae archaeon
CCCTCAGAATCGCCAACTGTCCAATGACTCATTTTCTTAATTTTTGCAGAATGCTGGCTAGCCTCATTGGACAGTTAGTTTCATATATGGTGGTTTCACGAAAAAACAGGTTCCGAAGCAAAGTCTGATGTCCAAGTCAAGTTAAACGGGTACCAAGTATATGTCTTCGCACTTATTTCAAAGAATATTAATGCTATTCAAGATACTGTTTCAGATATTAAATTAATGCTAGGGCAATAACCGTCTTTTTAGCTTAAAGTCTGGCATGGTAGATAGTTTCAAAATCTCAATCGTCTAATGCTAAATCACTCTGACATGATTTATTATTCGAATATACCTTTTTCCACGCATCTATTACATCTTGATATAGGCATTTAAAATTAGTCTGGCAATAATAATTCCATAATGTTTTAAAATCTGAACTAATATTTTCCCAACCAGTTTTTCCATCTTTTACATATTCAGGATCGACCGACAACAAATTGGACAACTTTGCTGCTATGCCCCCCACTGTACAATCGTACCCGTACAGGTTCAACAATGTACATAGATTAATCACTAACGGATTAGTTTTCGAGACGTTTCTTTTGTCTATTCTCTTATAAAGGTCAATAATAAGAATCTCTTCTTCTTTAGAATAAGTATGGCCACTCATAATTGATTATTGCTGACATATTGTATTAATCTTTCTATCAACTTTTTAGTTGCATTTGATCATTGTCTTTATAATAATTTATAAACAAGAAGATGGATTCACTTGCAATCCTTTGATATAATCCAGCCATATAATACAAAGGTAATATTTGAACGAGATGAGTTGTATGGATGAAATCAATTCTCCCCCGGCTGCGGCTGCGTTGATGGAATCGACAAGGTGCATCGGTTATTCTTTCGAGTCCGCTCTCGCTGATATTCTAGATAACAGTATTAGTGCCAACGCCGATAACATCTGGATTTTTTCCAACCCGTCTTCTGATCCTTTTTTATCGATAATTGACGATGGCAACGGTTTAATCAGATCAGAACTCATTGAAGCTATGCGTTACGGAACCAATCCCAACGATAGTCGTGATGAAAATGACCTAGGTAGATTCGGTCTCGGATTGAAGATGGCTTCCTTGTCTCAGTGCAGATGCCTCACAGTCATTTCGAAGACTTCGGAGGGCACTTCTTCTTGTAGGTGGGATCTCGATCGTGTTATCGAAACAGACCAATGGACCCTTCAGATTCTATCGAATGAAGAAATAATAGATTTGCCTTATTATCATCATCTTGATTCCTTAGAACATGGAACCCTTGTGGTTTGGCAGAATCTGGATAAACTTAAGGAACGCGCTGTTGATGTAATAGAGCTGATGACGGAAACGCTATCTTCTTGTAAAAAACATCTGTCATTGGTGTTCCATCGTTTCATGGAACCGAGGACGGGCGGTCTTAGGATATTCCTCAATAACGACAAACTCGAGCCACTGGACCCGTTCTTTACATCTTCCACTCTTACTGCATCCTTGCCGGAGCAGACCGTGCTGATTCAGGGACAAAAGGTCGTCGTCAAGCCTTACGTTTTACCGCCTGAATCCAAAATGAAACCAGCTGACATTGAAAAGATAGGAGGCTTGCAACGCAATCTCCAAGGTTTCTGGGTGTATCGCAACAAACGTCTCATCATACCGGGAACATGGTTCAGGCTCAGCCGTAACAAAGAGCTCAGCAAACTTGCAAGAGTGCGCGTTGACATTCCAAACTGCCTTGATTCCATATGGGACATAGACGTGAAAAAAAGCTCTGCATCCGTTCCAGTCGTCTTCCAACACGAGTTCGAAAAAGTCCTTGACAAAGTAATCGAAAAAAGCGAGTCCAAGTACAAATACCGCGGTCGCAAGGTTGCAGATTCCAAGAAACAGTTCATTTGGGACAAGTACACGCTTAATGGCGGCTACCGGTATTCGATAAATAAGAACCATCCGTTAGTTAAATCTTGCCTTGATTCTACCGATGGGGAAGTCCGCGATGCAGTTTTAGAACTTATCAAATACGTGGAAGAATCAGTCCCATATAACGACATCTTTAACACCATGGCCGAAGCGAAGCTCGCTGTCCCTGAAACAAATGACGATGTGATTGAGGAGCTTATATCAAAAGGACACAGGTTGATCGAGATAGGATTTACGATTTCGGATTTCCGGATCACGGAACCATTCATGAATTATCCGCAAGTCCTTGAAAGCCTGAAGGGATACCTTTCGGAGGAGTGCAATGACTGACAGATTGGATGCCGATTTCTCGACTTTATGCACCCTGTTGAAGAAGAGAAACAACTACGATGAAAAAACCGTGGAGGAATGCCTTCCCATACTGAGATTCGCCTCACCCGAACTCACCGACGACGACATCGAAGAGATACGTAAGAGGGCGCTTGCAACGTTTGGCCACCATCTTGACATGGGAACAATGATAACCGACAACTCCCAGGAACCGTGGTTCATGGCCAGGATGAAGGAATGCAAGATGTTCTACTCCGACCGTAACCGTGAGTATCTTCTGATCTACAAATCCATCTCTCCGGATGTCGTCTCCAAGCTGGATGATATTACCGATGTTATCATGGATGGCTTCGGAGACCCCCGTTCCGATTCTTTCTCTCGTCGCGGGCTGGTGATGGGCGATGTGCAATCGGGAAAGACCAGCACCTACACCAGACTATGCTGCAAGGCAGTCGATGTCGGATATAGGATGATCATCCTTCTGACCGGTACCATAGAATCTCTGCGCAGACAGACTCAAGGTCGTCTGGACGAGGAGCTGGTAGGCAAAGACAGCGCGGCGTTCATCAAGAAGAATACGACCAGGAGGATAGGTGTTGGAAACATAGATCCCAACGATGAGTTTTTTGTCTTCACTCATACTGAAGGGGACTTCAAAGCCAAAACCGCCGAAGCACTCAACCTGCCTATAACGAATCTAAACAATCCCCTGCTCCTCGTCATCAAGAAGAATTCTAGGATAATAGAGAACCTCGCCAACTGGCTCGACTCCCACAGAGACGGCCGCCTTATCCGGTCCCCTCTTCTTCTGATAGATGACGAAGCTGATAACGCTTCCATCAATACCTCTAAGGATTCCGTTACTGCCATTAATTCCGGTATCAGGAAAGTCCTTTCTATGTTCAATAAGAACACCTATGTAGGATTTACGGCAACCCCTTACGCCAATATATTCATTAATCCTGAAGACGACCAAGACCTGTATCCCAAGCATTTCATCTATTGCCTCAGATCCCCGACCAACTATATCGGCCCTAAGAGCGTGTATCAAGATGATGGCGTCCATCGCGATATGCTGAAGGTCATCTATATTCCTAAAGAAAGGCAGGATCTGGGCCTTGTCGAGCTGCCGTACAAGCATAAGAAAGACCATTGGCTCGTCAATCTGCCGGCTTCCATGCGCGAGGCGATCGATTGCTTTTTCGTTTCCTGTACGATCCGTGATCTGAGGGGTCAGAACCGCAGCCACATGTCCATGTTGATCAACGCCAGTAGGTTCACTGACGTGCAAGATGTTATCAGAGATCTAGTTCAGGAATATGTTTTCAAGATGAAGGCCGCGGTCGAGGTTAATTCTAAGCTTCCACCAGACGAAGCTCGCGAGAATAACTATATCGACGATCTTTACAGAGCATGGAATGACAACTATTCCAATCTCGAATTCGAATGGGATGCGGTGCAGTTTGCCCTTTCTTCAGCCATAAAACCGATTGCTGTAAGATCGGTTAACCAGAATAACGGAGCAAAGTCACTTAACTATGACGAATACAAATCGGACGGATTGCGGCTGATCGCCGTTGGCGGCAACAGCCTTTCCAGGGGCTTGACTCTCGAAGGCCTTTGCGTGAGCTACTTCTACAGAAGGGCCCAGAGCTATGACACCTTGATGCAGATGGGACGCTGGTTCGGATATCGCGACGGCTATGATGACCTTTGTAGGATATGGATGACGGAAGAGAGCATATACTGGTACGAGCAGATCTCTGTTGCCACCGAAGAGTTGAAACGCGAATTCGCCATCATGTACAACCTCAAGAAGACCCCGGACGACTTCGGATTCAGAGTAAGGAGCGACATCACAGGCCTTCTGGTGACAGCTCGCAACAAGATGAGACATGCCGGGGACGACATCGTTAGGAAAAGCCTCGACGGTACCCCTGTATGGACATCCAGCGTCTCGGTAGGGAAAAGGAAAATCGAACATAATGAGAAACTGATGTTCCAGATGTTCGACGATCTGATGAGGGAGAAAAAACCAATCTTCAACAAAACTACTGGCAACTACGTGTTTCCAAATGTATCCTACATTCATGTCAGATCGTTCCTCAAGGAATATGCATATCCGGAAATGGAAAACATTCTCTTCGATCGCGATGCCATATTAGACATGATAGATTCTGGCCTTCTGACAATGAATTGGGACATAGCGATACAGCACGGCGGAGGCGACAAGTACCCAGAGGCCACCAAACGCGGGTTTTCCATCCAAAAGACCAAACGTTCCAGCTATTCCGTCAGAGGCCAATCTGACGATGATCTGAACGTTCGCTTTACTAGCGCCAGCATCATGTCCCCCTCCAACATGTCTGAGGGCATTTTCAACGATTACACTATCGACGGAAAGAAGCTTTCAATTCCGGATGATGAGATTAACGGCTCCCCTGAAAGGATAAAACTCCTTGGAGAGACATACCTGCAGAGACAACTGGAGGTGGGCAACACCGATATAAAGGACCCTCCAGCAAAGGCATACTTGCGGACATCAAACAGGAGGCCTCTGATGCTGCTCTTCCCTCTGCAACTTAGCCTAAAAACCGGTGATCCCAACACTGATAAAAAGGAACTTGTAACGTCTCTCGGCTCCTCTACACCTATTGGCGTAGCACTGGGATTCCCATTGTTCGGAGAAGATTCAGATGAACGCTTGATTATCAAATACAAAACCTCCGTAGTCTACAGCAAGATGGGAGGCAACGACGACCTGGATGATGAGGATCTATGAACGACGATTTTCTGATAGACATCAGTAACGATATCTTTAAGCGGGTGGACTCCACCCATCCTATTGACTGGAGGCTCAACGATGCCGAGTCGCCTACTAAGTTGGCTCTGATCTCGAAGGAAAAGCCCTCTGATTTCACAGAGACGAACGGGATTCATATATCGGTCATATCCCAGACCAACGGATTGTTTGCGGTCGTCTTCGTCCTCAAAGATTCTTTGTGCGCTGAGATCTTCAAGGCTTTCTGCAACGACGTTATCGAATCCAGCAGGTCCATAGATCCGGAAGATGCCGTGAATTTCGCTTTCGAACGCTACGTCATGTGGATGTATCTTTTCAAACCCCGTTCCAGCAACAGATTTTCCGAGAAGGAAATTAGGGGGCTTCTAGGCGAGCTGTATGTAATGAGGGAAGGGTTCATCCCAAAGTTCGGTCCTTCTTCAGCCCTGAAATCATGGATGTTTCATCTTGGTGGCAAGCAGGACTTCATCGAGCATGACCAATGGTACGAGGTGAAAACCCTCCTAGAAGGCAATGATACCATCCACATAAGCTCACTCGAACAACTTGCCCGCAATGACAAAGGAGAACTCATCATCATAAGGCTCAGAAAAACCAGCCCTGAATCCAAAGAAGGCATGACCCTAATATCCCTATATTCCGATATTATGGGTTTGCTTCCTTCCTTCGATCTTAAGAAGCGCTTCTCCCAGATAATGCTCGACAGCGGATTCATCGTGGGCGATGACTACTACAATGATTTCCGTTTCGAGGTTGTCAACATTAGAGGCTACGATGTCAGAGAGGGATTCCCCAAGCTCACCCCCGGCAACATCCCATATCCTGGCATAGTTAAGGCCGACTATGAAATATCTATCGATTCAATCAAACAATTCGAGGTGAAATCATGGATCTGAAGGAGTACCGTGCGGAGTACCTCAACACCATCGAGATAGGTTCTAGCGTTAACCGCAACTTCAACCGCTCAGAATTTGTGGATGCTGTGATGAAAGAGCTTGTAGAATCTGAAGAGCTCTCAGACTTCACACCTGTGCATTACGATGGTACGATAGGACCGAAGAGAAAGAGAATAGAATTCGACGGCTACGACTATGATGATTATGACAATACCTTCACTTTGGTCGTGTGCAAATACTCGGGCATTCCGGACACTTCGGAAAAGATCACCAGGTCGGATATCGAGAGCATGGTCGATCGTGCTAAGACTTTCATCGAGGGTTCTATCTCCCGCATTACCCAGGACAGTCTCGAAGAGAGCGAGAGGGCCGTCGAGGTCGCTGAGATGATTCACAGCATCTCTGACGAAATCGTGAGGTATCGCATCTTCGTTCTCTCTGACCTCGAGAAGAGCGACAGGATAAAGTCAGTGGAAATTGAGCCCATAGACGGCAAGCAGGTGCTACTTAAGCTTTGGGACATATCGAATCTGTACGAACTCAACGTGTCCAAGAAAGGCTATGACGATATTGAGATTAATCTCTCAGATTTCGGTTATGACGGTCTCCCTTGCATCCGCACATTCGAGAGTTCTGAAGATTTCAGCTACGACTCCTACCTCTGCGCGATTCCTGGGCGCCTCCTGTCAGACCTTTACGAAAAATACGGCAGCAGATTGTTGGATTCCAATGTCCGGTCGTTCCTCAAACTCACGACCAAGACCAACAAGAACATCCGTGCCACAATACTCAAAGAACCACACATGTTCTTCGCATACAACAACGGCATCACTACCACCGCCACAGACATAATCGTGGAATCTGTCAAAGACTCGCTGCTCATCAAGGGTTTCACAGCCTTGCAGATCGTCAACGGTGGTCAGACGACGGTGACCCTGTATACTGTCGGCAAGTCTCGCGACAAGCCTGACCTCTCGAAGATATATGTCCCAATGAAGGTCTCCGTGGTAGATCGCGAGCATGCCGAAGAGATCATCCCTAAGATATCTCGTTCGGCAAACACCCAGAACAAGGTGAGCGAAGCTGACTTCTTCTCCAACAGCCCGTTCCACAAGACCATACAAGACCTTTCCCGGAGGACCATGACACCACAGGTGTCTGGCGTGCCCTATTCCACCCGCTGGTTCTACGAAAGGACCCGTGGCCAATACCAGCAGGAAATATCCAGGAGGACAGGATCGGAAGCCTCCAAATTCAAGACAGAGAACCCGAAGTCCCAAATGTTTACCAAAACCGATCTCGCTAAGTACCGTCTCAGCTACGCAATGAGGCCTGACATCGTAAGTAAAGGGGCACAGTACGCGCTACTCGAATTCTCCAAGAGCGTCGATACTGAACATCTAGATGAATACAACGACCTCTACTTCAAGGAAACCATTGCCCTCGCTATCATGTTCAGAAGGTTGGAGAAGATGGTCCCTGGTCAGCCATGGTACCAAGGAGGGTATAGAGCACAAATCGTCACCTATTCCATCGCACGCCTTGTCGCCCTTGCCGAGTCGATGGGTGGAGTTATCGATTTAATGAAAATATGGGACATGCAGTCGCTACCAAAACCATTAGAGGAGCAACTGATTCTCATAATGGAATCGGTCAACGAATCGATAACTCAGGAGAACGAGGAAGCTAACGTCGCACAGTGGTGCAAGAAGGAGAAATGCTGGAAAAAAGTTAAGGAGGCCTATGTCGAGCAATGCGACTCTTTCACCAAATGCCTAGTTTCTAAGAAACATGAGAATTTCAATCAGAAGATTGCCCGCAGAGACAAACGCAACTCCCAGCTCATAAACGCACGCATAGAAGTCGTTAATCTTGGCGGAGCATTTTTCCAGGATGCCTATGACTGGGGGTGCGATCATGACATGCTGGACGGATACCAGAAGAGTCAACTAAGAGTCGCTATTAATCAGGAAATCAGACTCCCGTCCGAAAAGCAGTCCAAAGAGATCATGAAAATACTGGAGATGCTGCGCGAAGGGGGCTACAACAGA
Source organism: Candidatus Methanomethylophilaceae archaeon (assembly GCA_017540825.1). GTDB lineage: Archaea > Thermoplasmatota > Thermoplasmata > Methanomassiliicoccales > Methanomethylophilaceae > Methanoprimaticola. The sequence goes on from JAFYAH010000049.1 coordinate 8,015, forward strand.
TAACGACCCCAACGGCCATCAAGCCTTCCCCGCTTCAAGCGGCAACGATATAAACGATGCTACCATGTCCGACTTGATGAGGGCACGCCCAAACTACACATTCGGAAGCCTATTCGCCGGCATCGGAGGCATATGCCTCGGCTTCAGCCAGTCTGGCTTCACTGTGAAGTGGGCCAACGAACTGGACAGACACGCCTGCATGACATACAGACTCAACGAGTCCCGCATCAGTCCTGACCTCGATATCACAGAAGGCGACGTCCGCGATTTCGTTCCCTCGTGCGAGGTCGACGTTTTGGGAGGAGGCTTCCCGTGTCAACCATATTCCGTCGCTGGACCCATGAGAGGGCTAGAGGACGAGCGGGGGCTCCCCATGTTCGAGGAGATCATCAGGATTGCCAAGATCTGCAGACCACGCGCGCTATTTCTCGAGAACGTGGGGAACCTCAAAACCTTTGACGGAGGACGGACCTTCGAGACGCTGATGGACAGGATTACGGAATCAGGATTCCGTGCTCCGCACCATTACATCCTCAACAGCAAGGACTATTCGGGCATCGCCCAGTTCAGGAACAGGATCTATATCGTCGCATTCAAGGACCAGGCCGACGAGGAGTCGTTCAATGAATTGATTGGAAGCGGCCTACAGAAACGCGAGATCGAGATCGGTTTCAACGAAATAGTCAGCGACTCGTGCATACCATTGAAGTATTACTACAGCTTAGACGATCGCAACAAATGCATCTCCAAGCGCTACTACGAGCACTTTGTTCCTGCGGTCACGGAGAAGGGGGTCTTCTATCAGTACCGCCGCGACAAGATGAGGAGGAACAAAAACGGCCTCTGTCCCGCTCTGACGGCCAGCATGGGCGGTGGCGGGCATAATGTCCCCATTATACTCGACGACTACGGAATCAGGAAGCTCACCCCTCGGGAATGCCTCAATGCTCAGGGATTCCCTGATTGGTTCGGTTTCCCGGATGACATGGCGGACAGCCACAAGTACAAGCAGGTGGGCAACTCCGTCACCATACCCGTGATACGTGAATTCGCCGATGTCATCCGCAGATCCTTCGAGCTCGCAGATACGAGACAATAATAATTCTGAAATTCTGCGGTGTGTGGTAATCGCATCATGAGACCCTAACAGCTTTTCCGAGTCCCATCGACCTTCGAAGGTGTCGCCCTTCGCCACAGGATGGAGCAGCGCGGACAGGTCGAACATGTCCGCATGGTAGAGGGGAACGCTTGGAACGTCGAGATCGAAGACCTCCAGGATCCTGCGGACGTTCTTGGTGACTTCCGACAGCCCTTTCCGTTCCCCGTATTCCAGGACGTTCAGGGTGCTGAGTGTCGCCAGGAGGCTCTGGACAGGATACCTGTCCGCGAGATCCTTCTCGCGGACCACTGCGCGGATCTCCGCGAGCATGATCTGCGAGACGAACTGGATCAGGTAGCGCCCCTCTAAGGTCACGCTGTTGCCGGACCTCAGGCGGTCGTCCCGCTCCTTCTCGGAGTCGAAGGCCTGCTCCGTGAGCCTCCTGGCGTCGTACGCGGCCATCATAAGCTCCCAGGAGACGTCCTGCGAGCACAGCATCACGAACATGCCTGCGCGGTTGTCGACGAAGGAGCGGGCGTTCTTCTTCACGGTCAAGGCGACTCTGCGGCCGTCCATCTCTACCGAGAAGTACCTGATCGCCTTACCGGCGCGCTTCTTGAAAGCCTTCACAGGGTCTGCCTCGTCCATGTTTCTGGCGTACTCCATGAGGCTGTCTATGAGCAGCTCCCGGCTCTGCACCTCGTCGGAGTACTTCTTGCTGTCGTACACCACGTAGGCGGCCATGACGCCGTCGGCGGCATGCCCCTCCTCCCCCGGCGACGTTAGGTCGAACGCCGGGGAGCCGTCTGACAGCGTCCTTCCGGACGCCCTCAGGCCGACCTCCGTCCTCCATACGGTGTAGGCATGGCCGTCGAACACCCGGGACTCCTTCTCGGCGGACTTCCTGAACTCCGTCAGGGCCGTCTTGACAGCTTTGAATTCCAGCTTGGCCGGAACGACCATCCTCCTCTTGGCTTTCAGCATCCCATGGAGGTTCCCTCCGGAGCAGAACCCCCTGTCCATGACGAACAGGGCGTCGTCCCTGCCGTACCTGCGGATGTCGTCTTCCAGCCTCTTGACCGTCGCGAGGTCTGACAGGGACCCTGGGTAGAACCTGAACATCAGCGGCACGCCCCTGAGGTCGGTGGCCATGGCCCTCTTCACCACGGGGAGGTTCTCCCCGTCCTTGTTCGGCGCCCATTCGGCCATGCCGTCCAGATCGCTATGCGTGCTGTTGGTGGTGGTGTCCCATGCGACCAGCCCGCCGCATCTGGTGATGCGGCAGGAGAAGAAGTCGTCAATGCACATGTCCGACTTGCCGATGTTGTTCGTGAACATGCTCATGTCCGGCGACGCCACGGGAATCTCGGTGCCGTAGAGGTCGCGGAGGTACGTGTTCTCGAACGTCGCCCCTATGGACGAGAACGGCCCGGGGTTCACGGTAAGCGCCATGGCGCAGGTCATTATCGCCTTCGCCGAAAGGCCGAAGGACCTGGACAGGTCCTCCCCCAGATGGATCCTGCGCTGGATCCCGTCCAGAAGATATACCCCACCGTAGCTCCTACTGCCCACCTTCGAGAAGTCTATCGCAGGGTTCATCTCCGCCCTGATGCGCTCGTACTCTTCCCTGCTCTTCATGGGCTTCTTGGGGGTCACGGCTCCGGTTTCCGGATCGTATACGCCGAGGCACTCGTTGATGGTCTTCTTCTTGCCGTCGACCATCCTCGATGTGCTCTTGTAGGCGTAGTAATGCCCGTTCTTCTCGCGAATCTGCAGCTTCGGTCCGTTCGGACCCATCTTCCTTGCCATCTGATTGCCCTATACTATTTAGTATGTGGTAATATGATATAAAGATAATCCAGATTACTTTCAGCGAATCAAAATCGACTCAAATTACCGCACAAAATAGAGTTTCGGAATAATTGTCTTGTACCGCAAGCGAGAGAACGCGTATATTATATTGTTGTCAATCAATTGCATAACTTTGACCTGGACATCAGGCTCTGTTTCTTGTGGTTTCAGTGACAGGTGGGGGTCACTGAAACCACAATGAGTACAGTATCATTATGAAACGTTATACTAGAAAATAGGGGGCGATGTATTGACTGATGTGTCCGTCTTCGAAGTATGGAATTGGGAATAAATCCTAGCATCATATGCTATAGATTTGCCCGAAGTTTTTCAATGCATTCTTGGCGTGTTTGTTTCCTTGCCTAGCCGCCTTCCTGTACCATTCCATGGCCTTCTTGCCAGACTGCTTTACACCCCTGCCGTTCTCATACAACGACCCGAGGCTGTACTGCGCGTCAGCCTGTCCCTGCTCCGCGGCCTCCCTGTACCATTCCGCGGCCCTCTCGTCGGACTGCTCCACACCCTTTCCGGCCTCATACAACGACCCGAGGCTGTACTGCGCGTCAGCATGACCCTGCTCCGCGGCCTCTCTGAACCATTCCGCGGCTATTTTGTACGACTGTCTCACACCTAAGCCTTGGGCATGCATGGATCCGAGGCTGTACTGTGCTTCAGCATCCCCTTGCTTCGCAGCCTTCCTGTACCACTTCGCTGCATCCTCGTCGGAATGAATCACGCCTCTGCCTAGCTCATACATCAATCCGAGGCTGTACTGTGCACGAGCATCTTCCTGCTCCGCGGCCTCCCTGAACCATTCCGTAGCTTTCCTGTCGGACTTCTTCACACCCCTGCCTTCCATGTACATAGTTCCGATACTATACTGCGCGTCAGCCTGGCCCTGCTCCGCGGCCTCCCTGTACCACTCCGCGGCCCTCTCGTCGGACTGCTCCACTCCCCTGCCGTCCATGTACATCTCTCCGAGATAGAACTGTGCATCGGCATCCCCTTGTCTCGCTGCCTTGCTGTACAATTCCACGGCCCTCTCGTCGGACTGCTCCACTCCCCTACCGACCTTATACATCCAACCGAGAGTGCACTGTGCCATTAATTGTCCCAGTTCAGCCGCCCTAGTGTACCATTCCGCGGCCCTCTCATCGGACTGCTCCACTCCCCTGCCGTTCATATACATACTTCCTAAGTAGAACTGTGCATCGGCGATTCCATATTCGGCAGCAATTTTGAACAGCTCCGCGGCCTTGGAATAGGATTGTTCTACGCCATCTCCTTTGTAGTAAAGTTTGGCTAACTTGACTGCGGATTCTGCGTCTTCTTCTTCAGTCATATCGTCGGAAATGTATTTTGATTATAGAATGATTCCTTAATAGAGGCTCTGCGGAAACCAACAATTTGCTAATAGATAACTTTCGCGCCTTTTTCGGAAAGCATCGACTGGACTTGAAGGATCTGAGCAGTTTCTGGCAGATCCTTACGGAGCACTTCAACCCGTACGTCCTCTCGATGTATTCCGACAGGGCATGTCCCGTCAACGATCCGTATCTCAGAGGATCCGAATTATGGTAATAACGTCTTTAATTTCAGCAATTAGATAATCTGACAGCCTCTTCGGCCTCCCTGTCTTCTTCACAGCTCTCAGGCTAGAAAACCCTTTCACACATCGGCATACAGCCTGACCGCCGAAGAAGCACGGATGTTTAATTATCACAGTCATCGTTACACCCGTCATGAAGGTCTACGACGCCTACAGGATGGCCATTGAGGCCGGCATGTCCAAGGACCCGCGCCCCCGGTCCGAAGTCCGTAGGGTGCTCGACCGCGCCAAGGAGGCGTACGAGAGGCTCCCCGAGGACAGGAAGGAGCTGTTCGACCAGGAGCGCCTATGGAACCCGTACGCGGACTCCCGCTTCTCCGCCCTCGCGGAAGAGGCCATGAAGGCGGAGGCGGACACGATCATGTGGGGGATAGACGTCGGCCCGGCCGAGGTCCTGCTGGCCGACAGGCTGAGGGAGAAAGGCAGAACCGTCTCCGCAGTCGCCGCCCACCATCCCATAGGGGTCGCCCGTACCTGCTTCCCCGAGGTCATGGACGTCATGCCGGACATGTTCCACTCCGTCGGGGTCCCGATAAACGTGGCCGAGGGCCTGATCGCCCCGCGCAGGGAGGAGGTCCTCCGCGGAGTGATGGGCTCCAACTACAACCAGGGCGCGGACGCCGCCAGGCTCCTGGGGATCCCGCTGTTCAACGTCCATTCCCCCGCCGACAACATGGTCCAGGACCACCTGTCCCGCCTCATGGAGTCGTCGTCCCCTTACAGGCTCAAGGACGTCGTGAACGCCCTCTACACGCAGCCGGAGATCAGGGAGGCCGCCAGATGCAACTCTCCTCCGAAGATAATGGTCGGCTCCGAGGAGTCCCGCTGCGGGAAGGTCATGTGCAAGATGACCGGAGGCACCTCCTTCTCCAAGGAGGCCTACGAGAAGCTGGCAGACGCCGGCGTAGGCACCGTCATAGCCATGCACTTCCCCGAGAGCCACTTCGACGAGGCGAGGAAGAACAACGTCAACCTGGTGATCTCCGGGCACATGTCCTCCGACTCCATAGGCGTCAACCTGATATGCGACGTCTGGGAGAAGGAGGGGATAAAGGTGCTGCCGTGCTCGGGCTTCACCCGCTTCAGCAGGAATCGAGATGTACGAGCGCAGCTCCAAGATAATACGCGACGCGCGGGTGTTCGACTTCAACTACGTGCCTGCCAAGCTGATAGGCAGGAAGGAGCAGCTAGGCGCCATGGAGATGCTGTTCCGCCCGCTGGCCGAATACGGCAGGCCCTGCACGGCGATGCTCATGGGCCCGGTCGGGACCGGCAAGACCGTGGCTGCCAAATGCTTCTGCAGGGACCTCTCCGAGTACTGCGCGCTGAAGGGCTCCCCCATAGACGTCATCTTCGTGAACTGCCGCAACGAGAAGTCCGAGGCGGCCGTGCTGCTTCATCTGGTGCAGCACTTCGACAAAGGCTTCCCGGACAGGGGCTTCTCCCCGGACCAGATCTGGCGCGCGCTGAAGTCCCAGATCTCCAACAGGGGGAAGGACCTGGTGATCGTTCTGGACGAGGCCGACGTCCTGCTCAAGAAGGGCTCCATGGACCTCGTCTACCAGATATCGCGCTTCACCGAGGGGGACCCGAGCATCAGCCGCTCCATCTCACTCATCATGATCTCCCAGGAGCCCCTCCTCAGCCTTGTGGACGAGGCCTCGTTCTCCTCCTTCCGCCGCGCTAACTCCGTCATGTTCGACAAGTACGACCGGGAGGAGCTCAGGGAGATCGTCATGCAGAGGGTCGCCCTGGGGATTATCCCCGGGAAGATAGGCGACGAGCCCGTGGACATGATAGCTGAGAGCTCCGCCGAGTACGGGGACGCCAGGATGGCGATAGAGCTTCTCGACGAGGCCGCCAACATGGCGGAGGGCGAGGGCGCCGACGAGATCGACGCGGAGCACGTGCGCGGCGCCGAGGCGAGGATATACAGCACCGTGTCCGAGTCCAAGCTCAAGACGCTGGACAGGAACAGGATGCTGACCCTCCTGGCTATATCAAGGGCGATCAAGAAGTCCCGCTACATCAACATCACCGCCGCGGAGAAGACCTACGCCGTCGTCTGCGAGGAGTACGACACGGCCCCGAGGAAGCACACCCAGTTCTGGACCTACGTCCAGGACATCGAGAAGCTCGGTGTGATACAGACCATCGTCCTCAACGACTCCAGCGGGAGGACCACCCTGATCTCCCTCCCGGGCATCCCCTCGAAGGTGCTCTCCGAGAAGATGGAGTCCCTCCTGGAGAGCTCTTCGGGCAAGGAGGAGCGATGAGGTGCGACCTCTGCCGCAGCGAGGCGGTCACGTTCGTCCGCTACAACGGGACCCACCTCTGCCCCGAGCACTTCATGCGCTACGTGGACAAGCGGGTGAAGAGGGAGATCCGCAAGCAGATACGCGTCTACAGCGGCGACAGGATAGCGGTCGCCGTCTCCGGCGGGAAGGACAGCATGGTCGCGCTCAGGATGATAGCGTCCGTGTTCGGGCCCAGGAACGGCGTCGAGGTCCATGCGATAACGATAGACGAGGGCATCGAGGGGTACCGCCCTCCCAGCGTCGACATCGTCCGCAGGTACTGCGAGGAGAGCGGGGTGGAGTTCCACCTGAGGTCGTTCTCTGAGCTTGGCGTCTCCATGGACGAGATCGCCCCTGTGTCCGGGAGCAGCAGCCCCTGCACCTACTGCGGGGTGTTCCGCAGGAGGCTGATGAACGACGAGGCCAGGAAGATAGAGGCGAGATACCTGGCGACCGGCCACAACCTCGACGACATGGCCCAGTCGGTGATGATGAACTTCGTCAGGGGGGACGTGGAGAGGCTGGCTCGCCTGGGCCCTCACGAGAAGGTCCAGCCCGGGCTCGTGCCGAGGTTCCTCCCGCTGAGGACCATACCGGAGAAGGAGACCCTGCTGTACGCAATAGTGTCCGGCATGGAGTACTGGGACGGGGAGTGCCCCTACTGGAAGGAGGCCCTCCGCAACCAGTACCGCGACATCGTCGACGAGCTGGAGGACCGCTCCCCGGGATCGAAGTTCAGCATCCTGTCCTCGTACGACGCGCTTCGCCCGATGCTTTACAAAGAGCTCCCGCCGTCGAATCTGACCCTGTGCTCGTGCGGGGAGCCTACGGTGGGCAGCAGGTGCAAGTCCTGCGAGCTCCTGGAGGAGGCCAGGTCCCGCATCGCCGCCCGCCGCGGGAGCCGAGGCCCTCAGACCTTCTTCCACTTGGCGCCGTCCGCGGAGTCCTCGAGGCGTATCCCGGCCTCGGCCAGCCTGTCGCGGATCATGTCGGCGAAGGCGTACATCTTGTTCTTCCTCATCTCGGCGCGGAGGTCCACCAGTATCGCCATCACGGCGTCCAGAGTCCCGTCGTCGGCGGACGGCCTGGGCTCGGGGATGATGTTCAGTATCCCGTTGAGCTCGTTTATCAGCCTTATGTGCCTCTCGGCGGCCTTCCTGGACAGCTTCTTCTCGCCCATGGACCTGTTGGTGGCCCTGGCCATCTGGAACAGGACCTCGATGGCCGCGCGGGTGTTGAAGTCGTCGTCCATGGCGTCCCTGAACGCCTGCCTGTACCCTTCGATGGCGTCGCAGCAGTCGTCCGCCTCCGCGTCGCCCTCCGGAGCCGTCTTGGCGTACGCCAGGAGGTCGGTGTAGTTGTTGACAATCCTGGACAGGGCGGTCCTGGACTCCTCGAGGATGGCCTCGCTGTACTCCAGCTCGCTCATGTAGTGGGCGTTGAGGAAGTAGAACCTGATCGTCTGGGCGTCGAACTTCTTGGAGACGTCCTTGACCGTGAAGAAGTTGCCCTTGGACTTGGACATCTTCTCGGCCTCGCTCATGCCCTGCCCGCGGACGATGAGCATGCCGTTGTGCATCCAGTAGTTCGCCAGGGGCGCCCCGGTGACCGCCTCGGTCTGGAGGATCTCGTTCTCGTGGTGCGGGAACACCAGGTCGTTGCCTCCGCCGTGGATGTCTATCGTCTTCCCAAGGTACTTGGCTATCATCGCGGAGCACTCGATGTGCCATCCCGGCCTTCCGGGCCCCCAGGGGGAGTCCCAGGAGCATTCCCCGGGCTTGGCGGCCTTCCACACGGCGAAGTCCATGGGGTCCCTCTTGTTCTCGTCCAGCTTCTTGGCGCCCGACTGCACGCGCTCCGACTGCTGCATGTCGTCCAGCTTCCTCTTGCTGAGCTTCCCGTAGTCCTTCACCTTGCGGACCGAGAAGTACACGCTCCCCTCGTCGGTGGCGTACCCGAACCCGCTGTCGATTATCTTCTGGACCATCTCTATGATGTCGCCTATGCACTCGCTGGCCTTGGGGTAGACGTCCGCCCTGTTTATCCCGAGCTTCTCCGCGTCCTCGAAGTACTTCTCGATGTACTCCGCGGAGAGCTGCAGAGGCTCGACTCCCCTCTCGGCCGCCCTCTTGATGATCTTGTCGTCCACGTCGGTGAAGTTGGTGACGTGGGTGACGTCGTACCCGAGGTACCTGAGGTAGCGCGCCACGGTGTCGAAGACGATCATGCTCCTGGCGTGCCCCATGTGGATGTCGTCGTATACGGTGACCCCGCAGACGTACATCCGGACCTTCCCGGGCTCTACGGTCACGAACTCTTCCTTGGAATTGGTCAGCGTGTTGTGGATTACCAGCGACATCGTGCCGCCCATGGAAAGGAATGATAAATAAGGTTGCACCCGGTTCCGCGCCTGCGGGCGTCCGCCTGGGACGGCCGAGGAGGAACATCGATGAGGAAGGATTTCGGAGCGAAGCCGTGCGTCTACCCGATGCCGGTTTTCATAATATCCACATACGACGAGGACGGGGTCCCGAACGCCATGAACGCCGCCTGGGGCGGAATAGCGGAGGAGAACAGGATCTCCATCTGCCTGGACACGACCCACAAGACGACGGCCAACATACGGAAGAGGAAGGCGTTCGTGGTCAGCATGGCCACCGAGGACCATGTGCCGGAGTGCGACTACGTGGGGATCGTGTCGGGGAACGACGTCCCGGACAAGTTCGCCAGAGCGGGGTTCCACGCCGAGAGGAGCGCCAACGTGGACGCCCCTCTCATAAAGGAACTCCCGATGGCCGTCGAGTGCAGGCTGGTCAGCTACGACGAGCCGACATGCCTGCTCATTGGCGAGATCGTCAACGTATGCGCCGACGAGAGCGTCCTCACCGACGGGAAGATCGACCCGAAGAAGCTGAGGCCCATCGTCTACGACACCGTGGGCAAAGACTACTACGCCTTCGGGGAGAAGGTTGGGAAGGCCTTCAGCGACGGGAACAGGATACGCAAGGCATGATTTTTTTTAGATGAGCGGATACGGAGGAGCGCTATGCCATACGCCGAGATAAACGGGATAAGGATGCATTACGAGGAGGAAGGGGAAGGCACCCCGGTGGTCCTGGTGACGGGGTTCTCCGGAGACACCACGTTCTTCAAGCAGATGGTCCCGGAGCTGTCGCAGAAGTACAGGGTCCTGGTCTTCGACAACAGGGGCGCCGGGACCACGGAATACAGCAAGGACACGATAGACTGCCAGGACTTCGTGGACGACGTCCTCGCGCTGATGGACCACCTCCGCATGTTCAGGGTCCATATGCTGGGCTGGTCGATGGGCGGGCACATCGCCCAGGAGTTCGCGATCCAGCACCCCGAGAGGCTCCTGACACTCACCCTCGTTTCCGCATACCCGTACAGGCCGGCCAGGTCCAGCTACTTCATGAACGGCATCGTCGACTGCGCCCTCCGCGGAGGGGACCCCGAGTACATCAGCATGATGACCAACGCGTTCTGCTTCACGGAGGACTTCTTCTCCGGCCTCGAATCCAAGGGGAAGACCCTCAGGTCGCTGAAAGGGCTCGACCCCAGGGGGCTCAAGCACCAGATGCACGCCCTGGACCAGTTCGACACCAGGGAGAAGCTGTCTTCGATCAGGGTCCCCACGCTCTCGGTCCACGGCCTCAGCGACATAATGGTCGAGCCGAAGCTCGGGGACTACATCTCCGACAGGATACCTGGGTGCAAGGTGCTGAGGATACCCAACACCGGCCACATCGTGAAGCCCTCCCTCTACCAGGACGCCTTCATGGAGCACATGGCCGCCCATGAGAACGGCCGCGGCTCGAATTAAAAGAAGAAGGATGCAGGGTCCGGCCTTTCCGACCCGGGCCCTGCTGTTTTGTTTCTCGGTCTTCGCCTCAGGCGCCGCTTCCGCGCTTCTTCATCAGGAAGTACGCGACGAGCGCGATGAGGACGAGGGCTATGACGGCTATCGCGACGTAGAGCATCGTGCTGTCGCCACTGCCCCCGTTAGATGGGGCGGGCGCGCCCTGGGTGTTGAACACAGGGATGCTGGACCCGGCAGGCTTGTCGGTGGCGACGTCGTAGTATCCGGCCTCGTTCTTCACGAGGTACGCGACGGAGTCGACGTCGGAGGCCTTGGTGTACTTGACGTCCTTCCCGTCGACGACGGTCTCGGTGCCGGCCATGTGCAGGGACTCGGCTCCGGCGGCGTCGAACTTGTACTCGTAGGAGGCGCCCTTGATCCTGCTGCTGCTGTCTGCCTTGGCGACGACGTCGGCGAAGCTCTTCATGTCGACGCTCCCGCGGTCGGAGACCTTGTAGGAGTCTATCGCCAGGGAGTCCCCGTGGGACGCGGGGAGCTCTGCCGTCGGGAGGCCGGCCAGTTCCACGATGTTCGTGTCGAAGGCCGCCTTGCCCATGCTGACCCTCTCGGCGTAGGCGGTCGTGCCGGATCCGGTGGACCAGGAGTTCTTCTCCACGTTCGCCTTGAGGGAGACCTTCATGTCGATGCCGGCTGCGAGCTTGCTGAGGTCCTTGATGTCGTCTAGCGCTGTCTCCACCTTGAGGGGCTGGACGTCCATCTTGATGTTCTTCATGGTGATCTCGTCCCCTTCGACGCCGCTGGAGCCGGAGGAGACGACCTTGCTGTACCCGACCGCTGAGTCGGAGAACTGCGGGGTGAGGGTCCCGGCGAGGGTTATCCTCTCGGTGGCCTTGTCGGTGGAGAACTTGACGTCCACGGCGGACTTGAAGTTCGCCTTGTCGCTTCCGGTCATAGAGGCCTTGGTCTCCCTGAAGTCAGCGCCCTCGGTGCCTACGGTCAGGACCTGGTCGAGGGTCCCGATGCTGACGCTGCCCTTCACGGTCATCCCGTCGAGGAGGTCGAGCGCGGCGGCCTTGTAGTCGGCGTCTACCGGGATTCCGGCCCCTTCGGGGTCCTGCGCCTTCTCCTCGAACTTGACGAACTTGAGTATGCTGAAGACGTTCTTCTCGCTGGTGGTGATGTCCTCGCTGAAATCGGTGAGCCTCAGGCTCTGCTTGACGCCCTTCCCCTCAACATGGTAGCTCAGCTCGGAGGTGGAGCCCCTGACGGAGGTGCCGGTCTTGCTGTCCACGTCGGCGTGGTACTCCATCCCCTCGGCCTGGAAGGAGAAGCTGGCGGGGACCCCCTCGGAAGCGGAGGACCCGGATCCCTTCACGGACCCAGCCTGGAAGTTGGAGGTCCCGGAGATGGCGGCGTCGGAGTCGGTGAGCGCGTCGACGACAGCTTGGGGGCCGTCGAAGATGTTGGCGGCCACGACCTCGACCAGCTTGTCACCTCTGGAGGAGAAGTCGAACTTGAGGTCCTTGATCTCGACGCTGTTCTCGCTGGCGCCGATGCCCGTGCGCATGTTCTTGAGGACGAGAGTGCCTGCGCTTCCGGACACCTCCGCCTTGAGGAGGGAGAAGCTGGCGTTCAGGACGAGCTTGTCGCAGGCCGTGTCCCCCTCGCCGGAGCCGATGCTCACGCCGAGGCTCATGCTCTTGCTGGCCTGGCTGGAGGCGAAGGTCACGGTCGAGTCGGAGACGGTGGTTCCGTCGTAGGAGGCCTTGGCGACCTTGGCGACGAAGCTGACGTCGGGGTAGACCATCTTGTTGTACAGGTAGTCGACGAGCTTGGCGGTAGAGGACTTGTCCAGGACGACCCCGTCCAGGTTGTCCTTCAGGCTCTTGTAGAAGCCGCCGAGGTCGTAGCTGGCGCTCATCTCGACGGCGACGGAGCCGCTGCCGGGATAGAGCCTGAGGTCCTTCGCTCCGGAGAGGCCGAGGAATCCGTCGGTGCTGATCTTGGCGCTGGCGGAGCCCTTGATGCCCTTGGAGGGATCGAAGGTCACGGAGTCGGGGTCGAAGAAGCCGGAGCTCTCCAGCTTCGCGTCGATGGAGACGGATTTGTCGGTGTAGATCCTGACGTCGTCCTTGGAGCACTTGACGCCTGCGACGTAGACGCTGCCGGCGAGGATGCCGATGTCGGATCCGTCCTTGTTGACCAGCTTGACGTTGCCCTCGACGAAGAGGTCGTCCACGGTCATCAGGGCGGAATTGGAGAAGTTCAAGACCGCCCCGTCCTTGAGGACGAGGTCGTCGAGGACTTCGTTCGCGCCGACGTCGTATTCGCCGGATATCTCCTTGGCGCCTTCGGAAGGCTCTTTGCTGAGCAGGGCGGAGGCGAGCATGAGGACGTTGGTGAACGTCTCGTCGACGTCTATCGTATTGGCCTCCTCCCCTTCGGCCGCAGAGGCCGTGTCGGAGCAGACCGCCGCGGCCGAAAGGACGAATATCATGGCGATGGCCGCCGCGATCCACTTGGGATGGCTGTTGTTCGCATTTGCTGTCATTTTTTCACCTTAACAGTGATGGTCTGCAATCGGCTAGATGTTATTTTAATCTGTTCTAAATATTCATCAGTCTATCCAACTGGAGCCCCAGGCGCCGGCCGGACAGCCTCGGAAGCGCGGCAGGACGATGGCTCAGCTCCCGGATCGCCCTTCGGCTCCCCGCGACAGTTATTAAAGCCTTAGACGATACCTTCTCCAGAATGTCGTACACCATGTTCTGCCCAAACTGCAACAAGAACGTGCAGGTCAAGGAGGTCTGGGACTCGAAATCCCTTCTGACGATGATCCTCCTCCTCTGTTTGGGACTGATCCCGGGGGTGGTGTACATTCTGATGAAGACCGTGAAAGGGGACGAGTGCCCCGACTGCGGGTACGCCATAAACATGATGAAGCCGCCCGTGGTCAAAGAGGACGGAACGGTCGAGGAGAAGCCCCAGGACATCAAGTTCTGCATATTCTGCGACGCCGCCATCGACAGATACGCTGAAATCTGCCCCAAATGCAAGAACAGGGTCCGCAGGCGATGCGGGAACCCGGGCGTTTCTCTCCAAGCAACGCTAATAAACTTGGATGCTCTGTCCACCCCTATGCTAGTTTTTTCAGTTGATGGCGCAAGCAAGCCCGATTCGGACCAGGCCGTCGCCCGGGAGGCCCTGCTATGAAAGGGAAGCTCTCCGTGGTGGGGTTCGGGCCGGGGGCTCTGGAGAACATGACCATACGCGCCGAGAGGACCATCCGCGAGGCGGACAAGGTCATCGGCTACACCGCTTACATAGACATGATCAGGGGGTTCTTCCCCGAGGACACCCAGTACATATCCACCGGAATGATGAGGGAGGTCGAGCGCTGCAAGATGGCCGTAGAGGAGGCCATGAAGGGCCAGAGCGTCGCGATGGTCAGCAGCGGGGACTCCGGGATCTACGGGATGGCCGGGATAGTGTACGAGGTCGCGGCGGAGATGGGGGCGGACATCGACATAGACGTCGTTCCCGGCATGACCGCTGCATCCACTGCGGCGTCCGTCCTGGGCGCCCCCCTGATGCACGACCTCGCCATAATCAGCCTCTCGGACCTCATGACGCCCATAGACCTCATCATGAAGAGGGTCGACTGCGCCGGCCAGGGGGACTTCATCGTTGCCCTGTACAACCCCAAGAGCAAGAAGAGGACGGACCACCTGGAGAGGGCCGCGGACATACTGATGAAGTACCGCTCCGCCGACACCCCCGTAGGGGTGGTCCGGAACGCCGGGAGGGAAGGGGAGCAGAAACAGCTCACCACCCTCGGAGGCCTCAAGGACGCGGACGTGGACATGTTCTCCATAGTCATCATAGGGAACAGCAACACCTACGTGCGCGACGGCCTGATGATCACCCCCCGCGGATACCGCGAGAAAGGCCGCATGGAGGGCGTGCTTTGAGCAAAGGCAAGCTCTACGGCATCGGGGTGGGGCCCGGCGACCCCGAGCTCCTGACCCTGAAGGCCAAGAGGCTGATAGAGACGAACGACGTCCTGGCCAACCCCGTGAAGAAGGAAGGGGAAGTCAGCACCGCGTTCAGCATCGTCAAGCCGGTGGTGGACCTGAGCGGGGTCGAGGTGATAGACCTCGTGTTCGGGATGACCGGCAACAGCGGCGACTACTGGGAGTTCGGAAGGGTCGCCGGCGACGAGATCATAAAATACCTCTCGCAGGGGAAGAACGTGTCCCTGGTGACCCTCGGGGACGTGTCCATCTACAGCACATTCATGTACCTCGAGGAGTACGTCCGCGGCAAAGGCTACGAGACCGAGATCGTCCCAGGGATTCCTTCGTTCTGCGGAGGGGCGGCCAAGGCCCGCATACCCCTCACCCTGGGGGACCAGTGCCTGGCGATAGTCCCCTCCGCCAAGGACAACCCCATGGTCGCAGAGGCCCTGGACAGGTTCGACAACGTCGTCGTCATGAAGGCGGGGAAGAGCGTCGGGAAGATACTGGAAATGATGAGGGAGCGCGGGATCGGAAGCGACCGCATGACCGTCATCAGCAACGTCGGCATGCCGGACGAGTACGTCGGGCCCGTGGCCGAAGGCAGGGAGTACGGCTACTTCACCACGCTGATAATCAAGAAGAACGCCGAGAAGGGCGAGTGAGATGGCCCGGATGGCGCCGATATACATCGCCCCGGGGGACAGGACCGTAACCGTGTTCGGCGGGGGGAACGTCGCCCTCAGGAAGATCAGGCACTTCGATGGGTTCCGCATACGCGTGGTCGCCAGGGAGGTGCTCCCGGAAATAGAGGGGCTGGCCGACGAGGTCGTGCTCTGCGAGATCGCGCCCGAGACGGTCATGCGGGAGGCCCCGGGATCGTTCATCGTGATGGCCGCCACGGACAGCAAGCAGCTCAACGCCATGATCCGCGACACCGCCCTGGAGATGGGCATCCTGGTCAACTCCGCCCACGGCGGCGGGGACGTCCTCATACCCTCGACCATAAGGAGGAAGGACTACTCCGTCTGCGTATCCTCCGAAGGCAAGGTCCCGGCCTTCCCGCCCTACGTAGCGGACCTGATCGAGCCGCTGCTGGACGAGAGCCTGGACAGGATGATGGAGCTGATGATCCGCATAAGGCCGGTGGTGATGGACTCGATTCCTCAGCAGAAGGACCGCGCGAAGGCCCTGTACGACATCCTGCACGACGAGGGCGTCTGGGACGCGATCCGCTCCGGCGACCCCGAATCGGCGTACGAGATGGCCGAAAAGAAGGTGAAGGCATGATAGTCAGCTTCCATGTGACGCACGCCTCAGCAGGGGGCGTGGAAGGCCTGAACAGCATAATAACCAAGCTGGAGAAGTCTGCCGACGAGGCCATGAAGGGCTGCGAGGCGGTCAACGAGTACCTGGTCGTGCGGACATGCAACCGCTTCGAGGTCTACACGGCTACCGAGGACAACCCCACCGTGAAGGACGTGTTCAAGGAGCTGGCTGCGGGATGCATACCCCCGGAGGCCGGGAACGTCCACTTCGTGGAGGAGGACCAGAGGAGCATAAAGCACCTGTTCCGCGTCATCTGCGGCCTGGAGTCCCTCATCGTCGGGGAGGACCAGATCCAGCACCAGATAAGGGACAGCTACATCAGCGCCCGCGCCGAGGGGCACGTCGGCAGCATGCTCTCGTACCTGTTCGACCACGCCCTCGTGGTGGGGAAGCGCGTCAGGTCCGAGACCGCCCTCAACAAAGGCGCAGTCTCGGTGGGCTCCGCCGCCGTCGAGCTCGCCGAGCAGAGGTTCGGGACCCTGGACGGCAAGACCGTGGCCATCCTCGGAGCGGGAGACATGGCGACCGTCATAGCGAAGAACCTCGCGGGGAAGAGCCCGAAGGCCGTCATAGTCTCCAACCGCACGTTCAACAACGCCACCATACTGGCTGAGCAGCTCAACGGGACGGCCATGACCTGGGACCGCATGCACGAGGTCGTCGCCGACAGCGACCTGGTCCTCGTGGCCACCTCCGCGCCCCACTGCGTCGTCCACTACGGCAACGTGCTGGAGGCGATGGCGTCCAGGCAGGACAGGCAGCTCCTGTTCATCGACGTCTCCGTGCCACGCAACGTGGAGAAGGAGGTCGGCGACATACCCAACGTCTCCCTCGAGACCATGGACTCGCTCCAGAACATAGCCATGGAGAACGTCGCCAAGAGGACGGCGGAGATCAAGGAAGCCGAGCACATAATCAGGGAGGAGCTGGAGAAGATCGAGAAGGAGCGCGCGGAGTCCACCGCCAACGAGCTCATACGCGCCCTCAGCATCAAGCTCGGGAAGATAAAGGAGCGCGAGCTGGCCACGGCCAAGACCCGCATGAAGAGCGCCGAGCCCGAGCAGGTCCTGGACGACTTCTCGCGCGCCCTGCTAAACAACCTTACTTCAGAGCTATACATTAACATGAGAAAGGCATCAAGGAACGGGGACTGGGACACGTGCAGAGCTGTCAGGGTCCTGTTCGGCCTGGAAGGTGATTGAGATGATGTTTCCGCAGGTGCGCATGAGAAGGCTCAGGACGAGCGAGAGGATGAGAGGCTTGGTGGCCGAGACGAGGCTGGACCCGGCGGAGCTGGTGCTCCCGCTGTTCTTCGACGCGAACATATCCGAGCCGCACACGACCGACTCCATGCCCGGGGTGGTTACCTACCCGCTTTCCGGATACATGGAGATCGCGAAGGAGATCGAGGACTCCGGCGTGGGCGCCGTCCTGGTGTTTGGGGTCCCCGCCAAGAAGGACGCGAAAGGGAGCGACGCCTACTCGGACGAAGGGGTGGTCCAGAAGGCCATAAGGGGCCTCAAGGCCGCCTCCGGCCTGCTGGTGATCGCCGACCTCTGCATGTGCGAGTACACCGACCACGGGCACTGCGGCGTCCTCGGGGTGGACGGGGCGGTCGACAACGACAAGACCCTGGAGCTCTACAAGAGAATCGCGGTCTCCCAAGCGGCGGCAGGGGCCGACATTATCGCCCCCAGCGGCATGATGGACGGCCAGATAGCCGCCATTCGCCAGGCCCTGGACGAGGCCGGGTTCGACGAGGTCCCCATCATGGCGTACAGCGCCAAGTTCTACAGCGCCTACTACGGGCCGTTCAGGGACGTCGCGTGCTCCGCCCCCGGAAAGGGGAACCGCTCCGGGTACCAGATGCCGTGCGGCAACAGGCGCGAAGCCATGCGCGAGATCGACCTGGACGTCGCCGAAGGCTGCGACATAATAATGGTAAAGCCCGCCGGCCCGTACCTCGACATCGTCCGCGAGGCCGCCGACGCGTACGACCTGCCCATAGCGGCGTACCAGGTGTCCGGGGAGTACGCGATGATCAAGGCGGCGGCCGCCAACGGATGGATCGACGAGGAGAGGGTCATGATGGAGTCCCTCCTCGGCATCAAGAGGGCCGGAGCGGACATAATAATCACGTACTACGCCAAAGAGGCTGCAAGGCTGCTGAGGGATAGGAGATGAGGGGGCCCAGGTCCGAGGAGCTGTACTCGCGCTCGAAGAGGCTCACCCCCGGAGGGGTGTCCAGCCCCGTCAGGGCGTTCTCTCCTAACCCCCTGTTCATCAGCGAGGGTCGCGGCTCCCGCATCAGGGACGTCGACAGCAACGAGTACGTGGACCTCTGCATGGCCTACGGCCCGCTGATAGCCGGCCATGCCTGCCCGGAGGTCGTCGAGGCGGCGGAGAAGGCCGTCGCCAAAGGGACGGTCTACGGCGCGCCGTCGGAGCCCGAGCTGGAGCTGATAGAAACCATCACCAGCCAGATGCCCAGCTGCGATATGGTCCGCCTCGCCTGCTCCGGCACGGAGGCCACCATGCACGCCATCAGGCTCGCTAGAGGATACACCGGGAAGGACGGGATCGTGAAGATCAACGGAGGGTTCCACGGGGCCCACGACGCAGTCCTGATCGCGGCCGGCTCCGGGTCGGCGCAGGGAGTCCCAGGGTCCGCCGGAGTCCCCGCCGACGCCGTCAGGAACACCTACGCGGTGGAGTACAACGACGCCTCCATGCTGGAGTCCCTCCTGGACGGGAACGAGGACGTAGCCGCAGTCATAATGGAGCCCGTCCTCGGGAACGTGGGGGTCGTCCCCCCGCAGAAAGGGTACCTGGAGGACGTGAGGAGGATCACCAGGGAGCACGGGGTGCTCCTGATCTTCGACGAGGTCATCACCGGGTTCAGGCTGTCCGACGGAGGCGCCCAGAAGATGCTCGGCGTCACCCCCGACCTCACCACCATGGGCAAGATAATCGGAGGGGGCTTCCCCGCGGGAGCCTTCGGCGGGAGGAAGGACATAATGGAGAACGTCGCGCCCGCAGGGAAGGTCTACGCCGCAGGGACGTTCGCCGGGAACCCCGTGAGCGCCGCCGCCGGATGCGCGCTGCTGAAGCACATGCGCGGAAGGTACGACGCCCTGAACGCCGCCACGGCCAGGCTGGTCGCCTCTCTGAGGGACTCCCTGGAGGACAGCGGGGCGGAAGGGTGCATAAACAGCGTCGGGTCCATGTTCTCCATCGGGATCGGGGCGGAGAGCATCCGCAACGGGACCGAGGCCCAGGGAGTAGACAGGAAGGCGTTCGCATCCTTGTTCGCCCACATGCTGGACAGCGGGGTGTACCTGCCCCCGTCCGCGCTGGAGGTCGAGTTCATGTCCTCCGCGCACACCGACGACGACGCCAGGATCGTCTCCGAGGCCTTCGACGCGTTCTTCAGGGGGCGGAAGGCATGAAGGTGGGGTCGAGGGAGAGCGCCCTCGCCATGCGGCAGACGGAGATGTTCGTCGACGCCATGCGCAGGGCCGGATACGACGGCGATCTCGAGATAGTCGGCATAAAGTCGCTGGGAGACATAGACCTCACGTCGTCCCTGGACAAGATGAGCGTGGTCGGAGCCTTCGTCAGAGAGCTGGACGCAGCCATCAAGAGCAGGGCTATCGACGTCTCCGTGAACTCGCTGAAGGACGTCCCCATAAACATGGAGGACGGGCTCACCATAGGCGCGGTAATGAGGAGGGACCCGGTGGAGGACGTCATGCTCCCCTATTCCATAGACTCCCTCCCCAAGGGCGCCAAGGTCGGGACGTCGTCCATCCGTCGCATATCCCTGATAAAGGAGGCCAGGCCGGACGTCGAGTGCGTCCCCATGAGGGGGAACATACACACCCGGATGGAGAAGCTGGACCGCGGGGACTGCGACGCGCTGGTCCTGGCGAAGGCCGGCCTGCACCGCATGGGCATAGACAGGGAGGCCCATCCTCTGGACCCCTCGTTCTTCATACCCGCCCCGGCGCAGGGAGCGGTGGCCATCGAGTGCAGGTCGGACGACGAGGAGGCCCTCAGGCTGCTCTCCGCCATAGACGACAAGGTCACCAGGGAATGCGTGACGATAGAGCGCTCGATAATGAGGGCGCTGAAGGCGGGATGCTCGTCCCCGGTCGGGATACACGTCAGGAAGATGGTCTCCGGCTTCGACGTCAACGCCGTCTCGTACGCGTTCACAGAGAAGCCGATGCGGGTCCGCGAGAGGATTCCCCACGAGTACAGCGAAAGCGACATCGAAGGCATAGCCTCAAAGCTGAAAGGAGGAAGAGAATGACAGGCAAAGTCTATCTCGTAGGAGCGGGCCCCGGCGACCCCGGTCTGCTCACGGTAAAAGCTGCGGACCTCATAAGGAAGGCCGACGTCGTCGTGTACGACGCCCTGGCCAACCACGAGATCCTGGACAGCTGCAAGGAAGGGGTCGTCCTGATAGACGCTGGGAAGAGGGGAGGGAACCACACCATGACCCAGGACCAGACCAACGCGAAGCTCGTGGAGCTGGCGGAGGCCGGCAAGGTCGTCGTCCGCCTCAAAGGGGGAGACCCGTTCATGTTCGGGCGCGGGGCCGAGGAGGCCGAGGAGCTCAGGAAAGCCGGCCTCGAGGTCCACGTGGTCCCCGGCATATCCTCCACCATCTCAGTCCCGGAGCTGTGCGGGATACCTGTCACCCACAGGGACCACACCCCTCTGGTGACCTTCCTGACCGGCCACGAGAAGGCCGACAGGGACGAGGACCGCATCAACTGGAAGGCCCTGGTCGGAGGCCACGGCACCCTGGTCATCCTCATGGGAATGGGCAACGCGGAGCACATCTCGTCCGAGCTGTTGGCCGGAGGCATGGACCCCCAGACCCCCGCCGCCATAATCACCAACGGGTCCACCCCGCAGCAGAGGATAGAGCGCACCGTCGTCTCCAGGCTGAAGGAGACCATAGACTCCAAGGGCCTCAGCGCGCCCGGGATCATGGTCATAGGCAGCGTAGCCACCCTCCACGACGTGCTCGGGGACCTCAGATGACCATTAGGATGGCCTTCACCCGCCCTGCGGACAAGATCGCCGAGTCGGTGGAGCTGGCCGAGTCCCTCGGGATGTCGGCCATGGCCGCCCCTTCGCTCAGGATCCTGGAAGGGACCGACGCCGTGTACGAGGCCGCGGAGTCCGCCCTGACCTCGGGGTTCGTCGACTACGCCGTGTTCGGATCCGGGACCGCCGTCGAGTCCTGCTGCGCGAGATGGGGGGACGAGAAGTTCTCCACGATCTTCCTCGGGTGCTCGATAGTGTCCATAGGGCCGCACACCTCGGAGGTCCTGAGGGCGCACGGGCTCGCGGCCGGCCTGATGCCCCAGGACGACTACAGCTCCTACGGCGTCGTGGACATGCTCTCCGGCAAGGTCGCCCGCAAGACGGTCATGCTTGTGAGGTCCGATTCCGGGACCGACGTCCTCCGCGACGGCCTGGCCAAGGCGGGCGCGAAGGTCATAGAGTTCGCGGCGTACCGCCTCGTGAAGGCCGGGACGACGGAAGAGCTCGCCAGGATCATGGACGCCGTCGAGTCCGGGAGCCTGGACGTCATGGCGTTCACCAGCCCCATGTCCGCGACCATGTTCCTGGAGGAGATGAGGGGCAGGTTCGGAGACAGAGCCGACCCGCTCCTGGGCAGGATGAAGCTGGCCGCCATAGGGAGGCCCACCGCCCAGAGGCTCTCCGAGCTGGGGCATCCCCCGGACATAGTGCCGGAGAAGACCACCTTCAAGGACATGCTGGAAGCCATATCCAGGTCATAAACGAGTTCAGACAGAGGCGAGAGACATGACGATAGCGGACCTTCTGAGGATGGAGCACGAGCCTGTAGCCATATACAGAACGAAGAGCATGCCCGAGGGGGCGCACGTTCCCAGCGGCCACTGCAGCATACCCCCGCTGTTCCTGATGGCCTTCAGGAAGGGCGAGACCTGCGCCGCCGACAGGGAGCACGTCTTCTGCCACGGAGGCGTCAGCGGCCTCGGCTTCGGGCCCATACCCAGCAGGCAGCGCACGGCGTGGTCCTGCTCGGTCGTCCCGGAGGATGTCCGCAAGGACATGCACCACGCCGGAAGCGGAGGGCAGAGGGAGTACGCCGACTGCGAGGCCGCCCTCGCCCAGATGTCCGAGATAAAGGACTTCCCCGACCTGGGGGACGCCATCGTGTTCGAGCCGCTGTCGGTCGCCGAGGCGAAAGGCGCTCCGATAGAGGTTGTCGCGCTCCTCGCCGACCCCACCCGCATCTCTGCGCTGATCGTCCTGGCGGGGTACGACAAGAGGACGCCGGGATCCGCCGTCAAGATCCTGCACGCCCATGCCTGCCAGGAGATATACGTCATACCCAAGGGGGAGGGGGAGTCCGACGACCCCCACGCCGTGCTAGGGATGACCGACCTGTACGCCAGGAGGTTCGTCGAGCCCTGCGAGATGTCGTTCGCCGCTCCCTACGGGATGTGGAGGCGCATGGAGTCCAACGCCGGCTCGTCCTTCCTGACCATGGAGAAGTGGGAGAAGGCCCTGGCCGCGTCCGAGAGGCGCTCCGACCGATGAAAAAAAAAACAAATAATCAAAAACCGTCGAAATCGGCATGGGGCTTACCGACACCTGGACCAGGACGGCGTGGATCCTCCTGACAGCGACCGTTGTGGCTTTGGCCTGCGGAGCGGGGCTGGGGACGATGTTCCGGGAAGGCAGCTTCGGGGACGGCCTGAGATGGGTCGGCGACTGGATGCTGCCGCAGATCGTCGTCATCATAGCCACGATAATCGCCGTGATAGCCCTCCGCGGAAAGCTGGAAAAGCGATTCCTCGTGCGAGTTCCAGGGCCGTTTCTCGGCTTCTGCGATGCCTGTCCGCCTCGCATAGCACGCCTATTCGGGCCGAACGCTTACTTAATATATGGACTAGGTATCCATTCACCATGGATGGCGGAAACGTAGAGCCCGATGGCAATTATATCCAAGTCGGCACCCGCCGCATGAGGTGCGGGCACACCACCGGGACCTGCGCGGCAGCCGCCACGAAGGCTTCGGCGATAGCGCTCCTCTCTGGAAGCTTCCCTGAGACCGTCGAGATACTCACGCCCAAGGGCATACTCCTGCACCTCCCGATCGAGTCCCCCTCTATGGACGGCAGGAGGGCGTCCTGCGCCGTCAGGAAGGACGGAGGGGACGACCAGGACGCCACCCACGGCACCCTGGTGTTCTCGGATGTCTCCCTGACCGACAGCGGGATTTCCATCGACGGCGGAAGAGGCGTCGGAAGGGTCACCAGGAAGGGCCTGGACCAGCCTCCGGGGAACGCCGCCATCAAC
The DNA here is from genome assembly GCA_017540825.1 of Candidatus Methanomethylophilaceae archaeon. Taxonomy (GTDB): domain Archaea; phylum Thermoplasmatota; class Thermoplasmata; order Methanomassiliicoccales; family Methanomethylophilaceae; genus Methanoprimaticola. The sequence goes on from JAFYAH010000049.1 coordinate 31,428, forward strand.
AAGGTTCCCAGGAGCATGATGCGCGAGTCCCTCGAGGACGTCGCCCTCGCGTTCGGATACAAGGGAGGGTTCTCGGTGGTCGTGTCGGTCCCGGAAGGCGAGGAGATAGCGTCAAGGACCTTCAACCCCCGCCTGGGCATAGTCGACGGCATATCCATACTCGGCACCAGCGGGATCGTCGAACCGATGAGCGAGAGGGCCCTGGTGGCTTCCATACACAAGGAGATGGACGTCCATGCGGCCGCCGGCGAGAAGGTCCTGATAGTGGTCCCTGGCAACTACGGCAAGGAGTTCAGCGACTCCATACCCGGGATCGACGACGGGATGTGCGTCAAATGCAGCAACTTCGTCGGAGAGATGCTGGACCACGCCGTGGCTCTCGGGACGGACGTCGTCCTGATATCCAACATCGGCAAGATCGTCAAGGTCGCCGGAGGGATAATGAACACGCACTCCCGGAACGCGGACTGCAGGATGGAGATCATAGCCTCGAACGCGGCGCTTTCCGGAGCCGACATAGAGACTGTCAGGGGCATCCTGGGGTGCATATCCACCGACGACGCGCTGAGCCTGCTGTCCGATCCCGAGGTCAAGGACAGGACGTGCCGGCTGCTGATGGAGAAGATACAGTTCTACATGAACCACCGCACCGCAGGGAAGATACGCACGGGCGCGGTGATGTTCTCGTCCGTCTACGGGCTTCTGGGCAAGACCGACCTGGCTGACGAGCTGATAGAGGAGGCGACCGCAAGATGAGGATTTCTATTATAGCGTTCACTGCCAACGGATGCAGAACGGCGATAAGGGTGGCCGAAGCCCTCGAAGGGGAGGACGTCTCCGTCCAGTGCAAGACCACCCACGACGTCGACGGCGTGGACAGGATAAGGTGCACGTCCGACCAGTGGACCCGCGACAGGTTCGCGGACAGCGACGCGATAGTTTTCGTAGGGGCGACAGGCATCGCCGTACGCCTAATAGCCCCGTACGTCAAGTCAAAGGACGTGGACCCGGCGGTGGTGTGCATAGACGAGCACGGCAGGTTCACGATAGCCCTGCTGTCCGGGCACATCGGCGGCTGCAACAAGCTGGCCAGCAGGATAGCCGCAGGCATCGGCTCCACCCCTGTGGTCACGACGGCCACGGACATCAACGGGAAGTTCTCGGTCGACGTGTTCGCCACCGAGAACAAGCTGAGGATAACCAGCCTCCTAGAGGCGCAGACCACCTCCTCCAGGGTGCTGGCCGACAGGTTCGTGGGGCTCTCTTCGGAGATCCCGATCGAAGGGGACGTCCCCAGAGGCGTCACGATGGCGGATTCCGGCGAGTTCGGGATACGCATATCCCGCGACCCGACGGAGCATCCCTTCGATGACACGTTCAACCTAGTCCCCATGGACATATCCGTAGGGGTGGGATGCAAGCGCGGAACGGACCCCGCCAGGATGCGGGAGTTCGTCAGGAAGGTGCTGGAAGAGGAAGGCATAGCCCCTGAGAGGGTCGGCTCGGTGTCCAGCGTCGACCTGAAGTCAGACGAGAGGGCGGTCCTCGAGCTCGCGACCGAGTTCAGATGCCCGGTCATGTTCTTCAGCGCGGAGGAGCTGATGAGCCTGGAAGGGAAGTTCTCGTCGTCCAGCTTCGTCAGGTCGGTGACCGCCGTGGACTGCGTCTGCGAGCGCTCGGCGGTGAAGGCCCGCGGAGGCCGCCTGATACGCCGCAAAACCGTTTCCGATGGGATGACCGTCGCCCTGTGCATGACGGATCTCGAGCTGAGGTTCTGAGATGAAGGATGTTCTTGTTTTTTCTGGGACCACCGAAGGGAGGTCCATATCGAGGATGCTGAAGGCTGCAGGAGCCGCCGTGCATGTCCGCGTGGCGACGGGGTACGGCGCGGAAGCAATGTCCGGGGACGGGATAGATGACGTCCAGGTCGGAAGCTGCGGCGGGGCAGAGGGGATCGCCAGGGAGATCCGCACGAAAGGATGCTCCGTCGTCGTGGATGCCACCCACCCTTACGCGTCCGTCATATCCGAGCACATAAGGCAGGCGTGCGAAGAGACCGGCACGGAGCTTGTGAGGATACTCAGGGACGCCTCCTCGCAGGACGGCATGGTGGTCGTCGGCAGCGTGAAGGAGGCCGTGGAGTTCCTCACGGGAACGGAAGGGACCGTGCTCGTCACCACCGGCTCCAAAGAGGCCGAGGAATACACCCGCATGCCCGATTACAAGAGCAGGGTCGTCATCCGCGTCCTTTCCACCCTCCAGTCCGTGGAGAAGTGCGCTTCTCTAGGATTCGAGGGGAAGGGGCTCGTATGCGCCCAGGGGCCTTTCACGGAGGAGTCCAACATAGCCCTGATCAACCAGACCGGGGCAAGATGGGTCGTGACGAAGGACTCAGGGCCTTCGGGAGGGTTCCCCGAGAAGGTCTCGGCGGCCGAGAAGACCGGCGCGAGGATCGTCCTGGTCGCAAGGCCGCCGGACAGCGGCATGGGATTCGCGGAGGCCGTCCGCAGGCTGGAGGAGACCCTCGGCCTGGAGATCGCGGACGCCTGCAGAAGGAGGGTCAGCCTGATAGGCATAGGCATGGGGGAGGACGGGATGACCGTCAGATCCTCCAAGATAGTGGAGAGGGCCGACCTCGTAATAGGGGCGGAGAGGATGCTCCGCACTGCCGGGGTCAGCGGGAAGGACACCCTAGTCGAGTACCGCGCGGCTGAGATCGCGGAGTATCTGGAGAACAACCCGGGATACAGGGACGTGGCCGTGCTGCTCTCGGGGGACATAGGCTTCTACAGCGGCGCAAAGAAGCTGCTGGAAGCGCTGAAAGGCTACGACGTCGACGTCGAATGCGGCATATCCACGGTAGCGTACCTGTGCTCGAAGATGGGGGTCCCCTGGCAGGACGTCCGCCTCACCAGCGCCCACGGACGCGACTTCAACGTCACGGGGAGCGTCCGCACCAGCCGCAGGACATTCGCCCTCCTCAACGGCAGGGCAGGTGCTCGCGCCCTCTGCCAGGAGCTGGACGAATACCTTCCCGGCGTCAGGGTGACCATAGGCCAGAACCTCGGCTACCCGGACGAGAAGGTCGTCAGCGGCTCCCCGAAGGAGCTCCTGGACGCGGAATTGGGGGAGCTGTGCGCGGCGGTGATAGAGAACCCGTCCCCCGACGATTCGTGCCCCGTATGGATCCCGGACGAGGACTTCACCAGAGGCGACGCCCCGATGACCAAGAGCGACGTCAGGTCCCTGTCGGTCGCCAAGCTCAGGCTGTCCCCCGGCTCGATCGCCTACGACGTAGGGGCAGGCACAGGATCCGTGTCCGTCGCGATGGCATTATGCTGCCCCGAGGGAAAGGTCTACGCCATAGAGAAGGAGGAAGCGGCCGCCGACCTGATAGAGATCAACAAGAGGAAGCTGTGCGCCCCCAACGTGGAGGTGATCAGAGGCCTCGCCCCCGATGCCATGAGGGACCTTCCGGCTCCCACCCACGCCTTCATCGGAGGCTCGTCTGGAAACCTGAAGGAGATAGTGGACTGCCTTCTGGATAAGAACCCCGACGTCCGCATGGTGATCAACTCCGTCACGATAGAGACCCTGTCCGAGACCATGGACGTCATACGCGAGGCGGGGCTTGTCGAGGAGGAGACCGTGTGCGTCAACGTCTCCAAGGCCAGGCGCGCAGGCAGGTACCACCTCATGACGGCCCAGAACCCGGTCTACATATCGGTGGTGAGGAGATGAACCGTCCCAGGTTCATGATAGCGGCCCCAGCCAGCGGGAGCGGGAAGACCCTCGTCACCTGCGGGGTGCTCCAGGCTCTGGTCAACAGAGGGATCAGGACCGCCTCGTTCAAGTGCGGGCCGGACTACATAGACCCGATGTTCCACAGCCGCATCATCGGCACCAGATCGAAGAACCTCGACGCATTCTTCACCGACGAGGACGCCCTGAGGTACCTTTTCGCCAAGGGATCGGAAGGATGCGAGATCTCTGTCATAGAGGGCGTCATGGGGTTCTACGACGGATTCAAGATAGACAGCTCTGAGGCCAGCTCGTACGACGTCTCGATGAAGACCGGGACTCCCGTCGTCCTTCTGATAGACTGCCGCGGGGCCAGCCTCTCCGTGCTGCCGGTGCTGAAAGGGTTCCTTGGGTTCAGGAAGAACAACATAAAGGGAGTCATATTCAACAGGATGTCCAAGCGCGTCTTCGAGACCATAGCTCCGGAAGCGGAGAGGATGGGCGTGAAGGCGATAGGCTACGTCCCCAAGGTGAGCGACCTGGTCCTGGAGAGCAGGCATCTCGGCCTTGTCCTCCCCAGCGAGGTCATGGACCTGAAGGACAAGCTCAACAGGCTCGCCGCGGTGTTGGAGGACACCTTGGACATAGACTCTCTGATAGAGATGGCCAGCGAGGCGCCGGATCTGACCTATGCCGTCCCAGAGGTCCCTCGCGCGTTCGAGGGGCTGAGGATCGGCGTTGCGGACGACGAGGCCTTCTGCTTCATCTACGAGGACAACATGGACATCCTGAGGAGGATGGGAGCGGAGATCGTCCCGTTCTCCCCTCTGGCGGACAGCCATCTCCCCGACGTGGACGGCATAATACTCCCCGGAGGGTATCCGGAGCTCCATGCCGCCAGGCTGCAGGACAACGAGTCCATGAGGGCCGACATCAGGACGAAACTGGAGGGCGGGCTGCCATGCATGGCGGAATGCGGCGGGTTCATGTACCTCCACTCGCTGATGACCGACAGGGAAGGAAACACATATCGCATGTGCGGCGTGTTCGACGGGAACAGCGAGAACACGAACAAGCTCGTCAGGTTCGGGTACGCCACGTTCAGATCGGAGAAGACCGGCCTCTGGTGCAAGGGGCACGAGTTCCATTACTGGGAGAGCGACACCTGCGGGGACGACTGGACCGCGACCAAGCCGACGGGCGCGTCCTACAGGTGCATCCATGACGACGGGCGCGTGATCGCAGGGTTCCCCCATCTCTACTACTATTCCAACAAAGAGCTCCCGATGGAGTTCCTCAGAAGATGCCAGAGCTACAGGAACAGGCGAGCCTGACCCTTCTGCATCGAAACCGCTTACCTTCTTCCTGCCTATCAGTCTTCAGCGGAGCCGGCTCATACAAACAGAAACGAAGGGACGGCCCGGAAGCCCGGACCGATGTTTGGATGGGGGCCGGAGCCCCCTTGAGGTTTCTCCCGATCAGGACCTTCTCATCAGGATGGCCGCCACGAGGATCACTATGATGATCGCGGCTGCGATTCCGATGTAGAGGAGGGTGTTGTCGCTCGCGGGAGCGGGTGCGGGAGTGGTGACGGTTACCTCGCAGGTCGAGGTGTAGCCGCCGTCCTCGGTGGTCACGGTTATGGTCGCTTTCCCGTCCGCGACAGCCTTCACGACGCCGTTGATGACGGTCGCGACCTTGCTGTTGCTGGAGGACCAGGAGACGTTCTTGTTGGTGGCGTCGTCGGGGATGACGGTGGCGGTGAGGGCCAGGGACTCTCCGACCTTGAGGGATGCGGAGGTCTTGTCGAGCTTGACTCCGGTCACAGGGGTGACGTCCTTCTTGACGACGGAGACGACGCAGTCGGCGGTGTAGCCGCCGTCCTCGGTGGTGACGGTGATGGTCGCGGTCCCTATTGCGATACCGGTGACGACCCCGTTCTTGTCGACGGATGCTATGGTGGCATCGCTGGATGACCAGGAGACGTTCTGGTTGGTGGCGTCGGCAGGGATCACGGACGCGATCAGGGTGACGGTCTCGCCGACGTACACCGACGTGGAGGTGGGTCCGACGGTTACCCCGGTCACGGGGATGGGAGCGGCGACGACGGTTACCTCGCAGGTCGCGGTGTAGGCTCCGTCGGCGGTGGTGACGGAGATCTCGGTGGTTCCGAGCCCGACTCCTCTGACGACTCCGTTCGAGACGGTCGCCACGGACGAGTCCTTGGACAGCCAGTAGACGGTCTTGTCGGTGGCGTTGGCGGGCAGGACGGTGGCGACCAGGGTGAACTCCTCTGCCAGGACGATCGTCTTGGAGGTCTCGCTGAGAGTCACTCCGGTGACGTGTATGACAGGGGAGACCACGGTCACCTTACATTCGGCGGTAAATCCTCCGTCGGCGGTGAGCACGGTGATGGTCGCGGTTCCGGGGGCTACTCCGGTCACGACGCCGTTGCTGACGGTGGCGATCCTCGAGTCGCTGCTGGACCATATGACGGTCTTGTCGGTGGCGTTGGCGGGCAGGACGGTGGCCACAAGGGTGCCGGTGCTGCCTACGTTCACGGTCATGGCGTCCTTGTCGAGAGTGACTCCGGTGACGGAGACGTACACCACGGTGACGTCGCAGGTCGCGGTGAATCCTCCGTCGACCGTGGTCACGGTGATGGTCGCGGTTCCGGGGGCGACTCCGGTCACGACGCCGTTGTTGACGGTGGCGATGCTGGCGTCGCTGGTGGACCAGATGACGGCCTTGTTGGTAGCATCGGCAGGCAGGACGGTAGCCACGAGGGCAAAGGTCTTGCCGACGTCCACGGTTGCGCTGCTGGCGTTGAGGGTGACTCCGGTGACGCTGATGACTCCCTCGCCTACGACCTCGATCACGCAAGTGGCGGTTATTCCCTGGGTGACGGTGGTCGCGGTAATGGTCGTGAAACCAGCGGAGAGAGCCCTGACGACGCCGTGGTAGACGGTGGCGACGGACTCGTTGCTGGAGGTCCACGTGACCCTGTCGTAGGCGCCCTCGGGGGTGAAGATGGGCTCGAGGACGAGCACATGCCCGACCTTCATGACGGCCGAGTCCATGTTGAGCTTCATGGATGTGACCGGGATGTAGTCGACGACGTTGACTGTACAGGAAGCGCTGTATCCTCCGTCGACGGTGGTGACGGTTATCGTCACGACGCCGGTCTTGTAAGTGGACACCACGCCGTTGTTGACGGTGGCGATGCTGGAGTTGCTGGTGGTCCAGATCACGCTCTTGTCGTCGGCGTCGCTGGGAATGACGGTGGCGCTGAGCGTAACGCTCTTGCCTACCAGAACGGTGACTGAGCTCTTGTCGAGGACGACGCCGGTCACGTGGACGACGCCGGTCTTGGAGACCTTGACTTCGACGGAAGCGTTGTCGGTGAGCTCGATGACCTTGGTCTCGGTGATGTCGTAGACGCCGTCTCCCATCCTGACGATGAGGGAGTCCAGCTGGTAGCCTTCGTCGGGAATCACGACGAAAGCGACCTTGGTCGGGTCGATTCCGGGGACGACGATGACCGTCGCGTGATCGACTTCTCCCACGTCGACGCTGTAGGGGCGGTCGGCGAGGTCGAGCTGTCCGCCGACTGGGATGGAGACGTCGGGGATTCCGAACTCGGCAGGGAAGGATATGTTGACGCTGCCGTCGACGACGAAGGATCCGGTGGAGAGGTCGTAGAAGTCGGATATGGGGACGTCCCATCCGCTCTCGTATCCCGCGGGGCTGTCGTCGATGCTGTCGAAGATGCCTCTGATGAGCTTCTGGAAGGGATCGGCTCCCTCTCCGGGCTTGAAGTCCCTCAAGGCGATCTTGTACTGCTTGCCATCGAGGTTCCAGACGATGGACGCGTTGTCGTTGGCGAAGGCGGATCCGCCGCCGAGGAGCTTGTCGCAGATCATGTTGATGGCGTTGACGAACCTGTCGTCGAAGATCTGCCTCGCGGTGGTGTTGCTGTAGATGAAGGCGAGCTTCCTGGCGGTGAGGCTGGGGTCGGCTCCGTAGAGGGTCAGGCCCACGTCGATGGTGCCGGTCTCAGGATCGATGCTGAATATGCTCGTGACATAGTTGGCGAAGTCGATGGAGAACTGGTCGAGGTCGGCGGAGAGCGAGATGGCCTCGTTGTACGGAGCGCAGTTGCTCTTCGTCACAGCGAAGGAGTCCGACATGAAGACCTGGACGTGTCCGGGAGTCGCGTTGCGGACGTTGTTCACCATCTCTCCGAATACGAACAGGAGCTGGTAGGCGGAGGACCTGACGGGCGTCCCGTCGATGACGTAGTCCACGCCGTTGACCGAGAAGAGGTCGTAGCTGGAGAGGATGCTCTTGGCCATCTTCTCGATGACCTCGTCGATGTTTATCCTGCCGTCGTAGGACTTGTAGTCCGCATAGAACTGGAGGCAGTCGTCCGTGTAGGTTCCGTGAATGATGTTCTCCCCGAGGGTAGCGTCGAAGAACCTGTTCATGTCGGCGACGAAGGCCTTTCCGGAATTCTCGTAGCCGGGGAAGATCTTGGCGTCGTACCTCACGCTGACGGTGATGAAGGTGCCGTCCTTGTCGTAGGTAGCGAGAGCGTCTCCGGTGGAGAAGTAGTATCCCTCGACAGGGTCCTTGAAGGCGCTGATGGGCTCGTCCCATCCGTTGTTGTAGCCCGGGAGAGGGTCCGCGATGCTGTTGTAGAGCCCGCTGACGAGCCTCTGGAAGGCGTCGGCGCCTTCGCCGGGCTCGAATCCGTCGACTGCGACCATGTAGTACTCGCCGTCGACATCCCAGACGAAGCTGACAGCGCTGATTGCGTTGGGGGCCTTGACGGCCTTCTCGCAGACGGTGTTGATCATCCCGGCGTATTCGCTGCCGAAGAACTGGTCGGCGGTCAGGGTGGCTGTGTGCCCCAGGACCTCGCGGATGGTGGAATACTCGTCGACGCCCGTGTAAGTGAAGGACACCGATACCGAGCCGGTCGTGGTGTCGAGGACAACATATTCGCTGACGAATTTCGCGAAATCGATGGACTTCTGGTCGGCGATGACCTTGACGACCAGGCTGCCGTTGTAGGGCTCGAACCCGTCCTTCAGAATGTCGACGGGGGAATCCACGACGGTGATGACCCCGGGCTCAGAAGAGCACAGCGCGTCCATAGCCTTCCCGGCGAGGATGACGCCGGCGGCCGGTCCTTCGGACAGGTTGATGTTATGGTTGCTCACGTAGTAGACACCGTCCAGATAGAAGGTGTCGTACGTTACGAAGACAGCGTTCAGGATCGCTTTGAACTCCCCAGTGTTGATGGAGAGAAGCGAGAAGTTCGAGGAATCGGCTATCACCTCGATGACATCGCCTTTGTACGATACTTCGACGATGCCATCGCCTACAGCTTTTTCCAGGAGCGCGTTGGCATCCGCGACGAAAGCCTCGCCCGAATTGGACGGGACCGCTTCGGAGTCGTCCGCGAAGCAGACGAAACCTGCCGCGGCGACGACGGATACCAGCACGGCGATGATAAACACGTTGCTGTATTTCATTTGAATCACTGAACCAGGCTCGAAGACCTCGCGGCCCCGGGGCTCTGATGCTGTCAGTATGCTGTCACATAATAAAAGCTATGGGTCGCTCTATATAATTAATTAAATAATAGGAAAGCGCGGCCCGAAAAGGGGGGGGGGGGAGCCTAGCTTAAGGAGCCCTGCTAGGGCAGGGGAGCAGGAGGCCGGCTCTTACCTCCTCCCGCTCCCGCTCAGATCGTCTTCCTCCTCATCAGGAGGACGACTGCGAGGATGGCTAGCACGGCCCCTATGGCGATTGCCGCATACAGGAGCGCGTTGCCGTCCCCGGCCGGAAGGGGCTCGACGGTGACCTCGCAGGCAGCCGTCACCCCGCCCTCCGCAGTGACCGTTATGGTCGCCGTCCCGGGGGTTATCGCCTTCAGCGAGCCGCCGCTGACGGAGACGACCCTGCTGTCGCTGCTGGACCAAACAAGACTCCTGTCGGACGCGTCCGGTGGGAGAATTGTAGCGCTGAGATACGAGGAGTCCCCGACCTTCATGGTGACGGACGTCTTGTCCAGCGATACGGACGTGACGTGTATGACAGGAGGGAGCACGTCCACGTTGCAGCTGGCGCTGTAGCCGCCGTCGTACGTGATGACGGTTATCACGACGCTGCCGGCAGAGACTCCTGAGACCGTGCCGCCGTCCACCGAGGCGATGTCGGGGTCGCTGCTGTACCATCTCACGGACTTGTTGGTGGCTTCGGCTGGGGCCACGTTGGCATGCAGCTCTAGGATCTCGCCGACATGGACCGCTGCGTCGGTCTTGTCCAAAGAGACGCCGGTGACCTCTATGGCGTCGTCCACCACCGTGACCACGCACCTGCCCTCGTGGCCGTCCATGGTCTTGGCCGTTATGGTGGCGACGCCCTCGGACACCGCGACGACCGTCCCGTCAGAGACTGTGGCGACGCTTGAATCGCTTGTCTCCCATTGGACAGTTTTGTAAGTAGCGTTGGACGGTAACACGGTGGCTATCAATGTTGTCTCGCTTCCGACGCTGAGAGTGGCCTCGGATTTGTCCAGCACGACGCTCTCGACCGGGACGGTCCTGTCGGTCACGACCACGGTGCAGACGTCCTGGACGCCGTCCACGGCCAGTGTTATGGAGGCCGTCCCTGCGGAGACCCCTGTTACCGTCCCGTCTTTCACGGCGGCGACCGAGCTGTCGGAGGAGGACCACTCCAATGACTTCCATGAAGCGCCGACAGGCAGGACCGTATATTTCAGGACCGCAGTTTCCCCTGCCTCCATGCTTATGAACTCGTCGTCGAGCAGAACGGAGGAGACGGGGACCTCGGCTTTCGTGACCTTCACCTGGCACGAGTCCTTGAACTCCCCGCCGGAAGTGGCCACCTGGACGTCCGTGACTCCTGAGGACACCGCATGGAGGTTCCCGTCGGAATCCACGGTCACGACAGCGAGGTTCATGCTGTACCAGATCACCTGCCTGTTTGTGGCGTCGGAAGGAAGCACGGTGGCGATCAGCTTGTCGTCCGTCCCCTGCTTCATCTCCAGAGCGTGCCTGTCCAGGCTTATCCCGGTGACCTCTATCACGCTGCGCTCCACGACCACCTCGCAGGTGTCGGAGAAGCCCCCGTCCTTTGTGGTGACTGTTATCGCCGCCCTCCCCTCGGACTTGGACGTCAGCACGCCGAACGACACCGACACGACCGAGGGGTCGCTGGACTTCCAGGTTACTTCGGTGTCGGTGGCGTCCGCGGGCAGGACCTCGTAGGACAGCATCTGCGTCTTTCCGACTGCCATCGTCACCTGCGGGTCCTTGAACTTCACTCCGGTGACCTTGACGACGGAGCTGACGACGGTGACCTCGCATGTCTTGGAGAAGCCCCCGTCTGCAGAAGTGGCTGTGACTGTCGTGGTTCCGACGGACTTGCCCGTGACGACCCCGCCGACGACCGTCGCGATGCCGCTGTCCTCGGAGGACCAGCTGACGGCCTTGTTGGTGGCGTTGGAGGGGATGACCGATGCGACTAGAGATGCGCTCTCGCCTTCCTTCAGAGAGAGGCTGCTCTTGCTGATCGTTATGCCGGTGACCTTGACCAGGGGCGCGGAGACTGTGACGACGCATGTGGCCTTGTAGCCGCCGTCGGCGGTCGTGGCGGTGATCGTGGCCTTCCCTGCGGACAACCCCGTGACCTTCCCGTTGACCACGGTAGCGACCTTGGGGCTGCTGGTGCTCCAGTTGACGGTCTTGTTCGTCGCGTCGCTCGGGGAGACGGTGGCCTTAAGCGTGACGCTCCCGCCCACGTCAATGGCGGCGGAGGTCTTGTCCAGGGTGACGCCCTTGACGACGACAGGCCCTTGAACGGTCACTACGCACGTCGCCTTGAAGCCGCCGTCGACGGTGGTGGCGGTGATCGTGGCCTTCCCTGCGGACACGCCCGTGACCTTCCCGTTGGACACTGTGGCGACCTTGGGGCTGCTGGTGCTCCAGCTGACGGTCTTGTTCGTCGCGTCGCTCGGGGAGACGGTGGCCTTAAGCGTGACGCTCCCGCCCACGTCAATGGCGGCGGAGGTCTTGTCCAGAACCACCCCGGTGACAGGAGACAAGGCCTTCCAAACGGCGTATAGCGTGACGTTGGAGTTTACCTGCATCTTCTGTCCTTGGACGTACACCGTCCCGGCGCCTTTGGAGCTGGTGGACCAGCCCGTGAAGCGGTATCCGTCCTTGGAGAGGCCGTTCTGCCCCAGGATGGAGGCGTATTCGCCAGCCTCGTACCTGTTCAGGTCCTTCGGAGCCTCTCCCGTCCCGCCGTTGGCGCTGTATCTGACGCTGAAGGTCCCGGTGGACCAGGATCCGTTAACAGCCTGGTCCAAGGCTATCGTCACGAGCTTGCCCGTCTCGGGGCTGTAGCACTTGTACGAGGCGAGGACGTGCTCCGAGCTGTTGAACGAAGTGTACGTCTTTCCGGCCACGAGGTCGAACTCCTTGCCGTACCCGTCCATGGCGAACGCGCGGAGGTCCATCTTGGACAGGTTGTCGATTAGTTCAGACCTGCCCTGCATCTTGCCTTTGGCCCCGTACGGCTGCTCCTTCAGGAAAAGGGTAGCGCCGGGATCTATGGAGACCGTACCTCCGGACGCCGTGCACTGCACGAGCCCTGTGAACGTTCCTTTGATGTTAAGCGTCCCGTTTACGATCATCCCTGCGATCTTGCTGTAATACTGGCTGTTGTTCCCCAGGATCTCCGTGGTGGGATAGTACTTGTCCCTGAACGCCTTGTCGAATAGACCGTCGTAGACCAGCAGGGCCCCTGTGACGGTCAGGTCCGCCCCCTTCGCCACAGCCAGCCTGGACCCGGGAAGGAACCGTATCTTCTTGTCTATGAGGTAAGAGCCGTCCAGCAGCGTTATATCGAAGTTGTACGGGACCGAGAAGATCGTCTTGGACGAGTCCGCTTGCCGTCCCTGGAAGCTTGGGACTATCTTTCCGAAGGATGCCCCGCCGGTTATCCGGATGTACTTCTTGTCGATGTCTGGATAGATGTTGCTCGCCCACGCCTTGTCCTTCTCCGCATCGCTCAGATCGTCCCTGGTGTATGCGGTGAGATGCGCGTTCGCGTTGTACGAGGACGTCAGCGTAGCTCCCTTCGACAGGATTATGAGCCCTTCGGAATCCGAAACCAGAGGCAGCACGACCTTGTTGTACTTGCTGTCGGCGTACAGGTTCAGCAACCCGAAGACGGTCGCCCCAGAAGTCATGGAGAACTTGCACTGAATGTTAGGCACGGCATACCTGTTGAAGAACGACTGGCCGTTCTCGTAAGCTACATAGGTCGAATCCCCTCCCACATAATCCGTTACGACCAGCGGCTCGTATACCTCTGCGCCGTCCTGGAGGCTCAGCGTGCCCCCTCCTATTATGGAACCGTAGCAGTAGAGGCGCCCTCCGTCCGCTATGTTGACCGTGCCGGAGATCTGCATGCGGGCGAAATTGCCCGACGTGTGCCCCTGGTAATCGAAGGTGAACTTCTTGGACAGAACCCCGCCAACCACGAGCTCCCCCTCGACGTTCAACGTTGCTCCCGGCTCGACTCTGAACACGAGATAGCGATAGTCATTGTCTGCGATCTTCGGCTCCGCTTTTTCGCCCCCGTCCTCCGTCCCGCTGGCATTCTTCTTCTCCGAATACTGCAGGACCAGCCTGACGCCTTTTTTCACAGTGGCGTCAGAGCCGAGATGGATATGCATCTCGCTGTCGGGAACGAGGAACACGACGTCTCCCGAGACGCTCGCGGCGAGGGCTTCGGAGACCGACGCGTATTCAGTGCTGCCGATGACTGCACCCCCCGTGTCTGCGTCGGAACTGGGATCCGACAGGAGCGGCATGAGGCACAAAGCTACGGCTAAGGCTGACAACAGGACTAGGACATAACGGTTCAATAGGACACCGGCGGAGCGATGGGTTTCAGTTCTTAAATCTGTTGTCGACGAACTCCTTCGTCTCCTGCGAGAGCCCTCTTTTTCCAAGCATTTGTTTTAACATACGTGCGCATACCCCCTTCATGAACGGAACGAACAAGGCGATCATCGCAGCGGTCTACGGGACGGCCGTAGCCTACACCGCCGCGGCGTTCGTGCTCACGGTCCTGAGCTTCGAGGGCGACGCAGGCACGGTTCTTCCCGGCATAGCCGTCCTGCACGGCCCCTACAGCGACTTCGTGGCTCCTCTGTCCATCAACTTCGCAGTGGCTCTGGCCGGCATAGCCCTCTCCCTGGCAGGCATGGCCACCAGCGAGCCTCTGGACGTGGCCGGGAGGACCAATCCCGCCCAGTACCTGTGGACGCACAGGCCCAACGCGTTCCTCCGCTGCATCGGGGCGCCCTGGGGGCTGATGACCACCGCCTTGAAGAAGAACCTCGCGCTGTCCGTAGTGCCCATAGCGCTGCTCCCTCTGTACGCCGTCTGGTCCGCCATACTCTCGGTCGCCCTGATAGTTCCGTTCCTGGTAGCCAAGGCCGTCGTCTCCGCGATGATCTCCTCGGAAGCGAAGAAGGAGAGGACGCAGTACAGGAAGGACACGGGGTTCATGGTGTGCCCCGGGTGCAAGAGCGTGTTCGCCCGCCCGCTGGTGGTGTGCAGATGCGGACTCACCCTGGACTACCCGGTGCCCGGAATATACGGCATAAAGAAGCAGATGTGCAACAACGGGGACGAGATCGGCTGCACCGCCGGCAGCAGAACGGAGCTGAGGACGTCCTGCCCGCACTGCCACGAGGAGATAGAGACGCAGGAGGCCAATCCCATCTGCATCGCGCTCGCGGGAGCCGTCGGCTCCGGGAAGACCACGCTGATGCTGGCGGGAGTGGAGGGGATCGTCGAAAGGGCCAAGCGCTCCACGATACCCACCCAGGCGGCGACCGACGGGGTCTCTGCCGAGGCTAGGAAATCGAAAGACTACGTCGGCCGCACCACGCCGGGCGAGAAGGATTCCCAGTGCCTCTTCCTCAAGCCGATGAACAGGCACGAGACGGAGCTGGTGATAAACGACGTCTCCGGCTTCGAGTTCAAGCCCAGCGCGACCAAGTCCCTGTTCGAGGACTACTACGAGTACGTGGACGGGGTGGTCTTCGTCCTGGACCCCACCCGCCTGGGCGCCGCCGAAGGGCAGGACCTGCTGGAGACGTTCAACAGCTTCTACGGGATGTACTCTAAGGTGAAGGGCGCCAGGCCCGGGACCGTCTTCGGCTCCAGGATGGCGATCGTGGCGACGAGGAAGGACGTCACCGGCCTGGAGGACGACGACGTCAGAGGATTCATCTCCAACAAAGGGAAGGAGGCGTTCGTCAGGACCGTGGAGGCGGTGTTCGAGGACGTCCGCTACTTCTCCGTGTGCGCCACGGGGACGGGCTCGTACGAAGCCGCCAGGCCGTTCATATGGATAATCGAGAGCGCGGACGAGGAGCTCGCGAGGATGCTCGATCCCTCCGATTCTGCGAACAGATGAAATATCGCCGCCACCATCGAGAGTGCGTCACATGGCCAACGCCGAGAAAGAACCGACCGGGACCCGCCCCAGAGTCAGCGTAATTATATGCGTGCTGAACGGGGAGAGGTTCGTCGAGACGATCTGCGAGTACACGATGAAGCAGACGTTCAAGGACATAGAGGTCCTGCTCATAGTCTCCGACAAGAGCGTGGACAGGACGCTGGAGGCTTCCGAGGAGATGGCCGCGAAGATGCCTCGCGCGACGGTGTACAAGTATCGCGACGTGGGCGAGCTCGGCGGCTCCAAGAACCACGGGCTGGAGCATGCCAAAGGGGATTTCCTGTGGTTCCTCGACGTGGACGACGAGCCGTCCCTGCACTACCTGGAGGAGCTCGTCGGGATAGCGGACGCGGAAGGCGCCGACATAGTCGGATGCAACTTCAGGTACTCCACCGTCCGCACCCCCCTGGAGGAGGACGACAGGAAGTACAAGGTCTGCTCCATGACCGGCGTCGAGGCGGCCAAGCTTAGGGCCACCGAGAGGTACCCCGTAGCCTCCTGGTCGATGCTCTACAGCAGGAAGATGGTCTTGGAGAACGGGATACGCTTCGAGGAGGGGATATGCGAGGACATATCGTTCACGTACAAGTCCCTGCTCCATGCGAAGAAGGTCTGCTTCTGCTACAAGCCCCTGTACAAGTACATGATAACTCCAGGCTCCGTGTGCAACGACAAGAAGAACAAGGACCGCAGGGGCCTGACCGAGCTGGTCAGGTACGACAACCTGGAGAGATACATCGACGGATTTCCCGAGGAGACGTTCTTCCGCAACCGGTTCGCGCTGCTCCGCATCAGGTCGTCCGGCCACCTGACTTTCTTGACCTTCTGCAGGTACGTCTGCGGCGAGGACCACAGGCAGATGCTGAAGAGGACCCCTGGCGCCATGGCCGTCCTGGAAGGCCTCTTCCAGCGCATGTTCCCGCCGGTGTACTACCTCATGATGAGGACGTGGTTCAAGCTGGTCTTCTACAGGTCCGGGAGATCGTACGTGCCCGTCTAGCTCGAGAAGGACCGATCGCGCCGAGTTCATCTTGGCGATGACGTCCGTTATCAGCTTCTTGGCCAGGAACTTTGCGTCGCGGACGGTCGGTATCAAGGGGGACCAGTCCGAATGGTCCGGCCCGGACGCCCATTTTATCCCGTCCAGTATGGGGCGGTACCTGCTCCTGGAGTCGGCCGACAGCATGGACCAGCTCGTGACTGCGTCGTATCCCATCGGCGGCAGATGGTCGCCGAACACCGACCTCAGGGCCCTGGCGTAGTCGCACTCCCCCTCCGTAATGCCTCCGTACATCTCGCAGCGGCTCCTCTCCCATGGCGGGACGTCCTCCATGTACACGGGGCTGCCGTCCTTCCAGCCCATCACGGGCGGCTCGGGGGAGCTCATGAAGAACTCCGGGACGTTTATGCGGGACCATCCGAAGACGAACCTGTCGCGGTAGTGGAAGGAGTCGTAGTCCAGGTCGGCGTCCGCCAGGCTCACGAAGTAATGGCCCTTGACCTTCCTCCCTGACATCTCCTCTATGAGCTTCTGCGAGGTGAACTTCATCGTGGTGCAGTCCACCAGATGGACGCCGTCGCCATTCACCAGGGACCTGGCGTACTCGGAGTAGGCGGCTCCCGCCTTCCTGCGCATCGCGTCTATCTCGTCGACGCGGCTGTTGTACAGGTCCACCATCTGCGCCGGGTCCTCGGGGATGGCGTCGAGGCCGAGGTCGTCCTTGAAGTATATGAGGAGGTAGCTCACCCATCTGACAACCTTCTGATGGTCGAACCTGTGGAACGCCTTCCCGAGGAGGACCATGGGGCCGAACGGGATGTGTATGTCGGTGAAGATGTATGCCAGAAGCCTCTGGGCGTGTACGTAGTGCAGGTCCTTCCTCCCAGGATCCAGGGCCGACATGACCCTCATGAGGTTGTAGCCGTCCCTGGAGACGAAGAGCGCGCGAGAGGACGCCGGCACCTTGCCGATGAGATAGGACGCGTAAGAAGCCATCATAGGCCCGCCGTAGCGGAATCCGAGCTCGTGCACGTCGTCGCTAGCCTCGCCGAGGGCGCCGCACCAGCGCAGGACGTCCATCCCCAGTATCGTGGAGCGGTCCAGATCGTCGCCGCGGCCTATGAACCCCTTTGCCATGGGATGGGCCTCGAAGTACCTGTCGGTCTGGCGCGGATAGAGGATCCCCCTGATCCCGTGGCGCCTGGCCATGTCCACGTCCGCGCGCCTGTTGTCGCCTATATGGACGATGTCGTCCGGAGAAGCCCCTAGAGCGTCCAGGACCTACGGGTAGATGTCCCCGCAGAACTTGCTGGCGCCCATGTCGTTCGACACGAAGACCTCGCTGAGGCAGTCGATGCCGCAGCTATCTAGGATGGACAACACCACGCTTTTGGGAAGATACATGTCAGAGACCGCGACAGCCTTCCCGCCGCGACGGACTATCTCCGATGCCAGATCGGCGGTCTCCGGATTCCTGCGGCATACCGCTATCTCCTGCTGGACCTCCAGGTCGGCCAGCTGCATGTCCGGGCCCATCAGCTCGTAGATCTCGTCAAGGACTATCTCCCTGCGATGCAGCCTCCTGGCCTCGGCCTCCGCCTTCACGCGCGCCTTGGCGAACCCTTCCGGCGCCATGCCGGTCGCCTCCATGTGCTTGAACAGGTCCGTCGGCCTGAGGAACGGCCTCAGCACCAAGGTGTCGAAGATGTCGAACGTGACGTACTCCGGCAGGCTGTCCAGGTCCAGGCCCTGGAACGGGGCGCGGACGGAGGTCAAGGACGGACGCCTCCTGAGACGATGCTCGCACTCGGATGCAAGCCATAAAGATCGGACCCCACGCTGAACACCTCGGCCGTCATACGGCGGCGGACTGTCCGACTACATGCGAACTCCGATAAAAACAATGCCGTACCGCGAGCGTCCCTCCGCTGCCGCGGCCACGCTCCCGCCTCTTAATCCGGCATGCATATAATGCGATGCGCCTGCTCGAATCCGAATCTTTCCACGAAAGCTGGTGCTGTCCGTGACACAATAAAATACGATGAACTGCTTATCCAGATAAAGGAGAAAGAACCGTAACATGACCGACTTCATTACGACAGACAACCTCAGATGGAGGATAGAGGACAACACGCTGTACATCGAGGCAGTCGATGACGGGGAAATGAAGGACTACGTCAAGGACAACCAATGTTTCAGCCCCTGGTACACCGAAAGGAGCAAGATAACAGAGGCGATCATATCGGACGGGATCACGAGGATAGGGGCCGGCGCGTTCTACGACTGCTACAAGATGGAGCGCGTCACCATCCCCGAATCCGTCAAGTCCGTGGGGTTCCAGTCGTTCCACAACTGCGAGAAGCTCAAGAACCTGACCTTCCCCAGCGGCCTGGAGAGCATCGGCGACTACGCGTTCACCTTCTGCGCCTCCTTGAAATCCATCACGTTCACGTCCACTCAGCCCCCTGCGGTCGGGAAGAACCTCTTCGAGACGTTCGCCGAATCTGAAGACATGGTTACCCTGTACGGACAAGGAATCGACTCGGACGTCTTCAACGACGACACCATCGGACCGAACGGCAAGATAACGTTCGAGATCGGCGGCAGGAGCGACAACATAACGTGGTCCATCGCTGAAGGGATACTGAAGCTCTCCATGAGCAGGGACAAGGACGCCAAGTACAAGCCCTACGTCGAGGACAACGTATGCTCGGCACCGTGGCACAAGTACCGCACCGGCATACACGTGGCGACTCTGAGCACCGGGTTCAAGAACCTCAACGACGGCCTCTTCTTCGACTGCACCTTCCTCAAGAGGGTGGAGATCCCGGAGGTCGAGTCGATAGGGCGCCAGACGTTCCACAACTGCAGGAGCCTCGAATCGCTCGTCCTGCCCTCCACCGTGAAGAAGATCGGAGACTTCGCGTTCACATTCTGCACCTCCCTCAGGCTCATCCACCTGGGGACACCTTGGACCCCCGAGCTCGGGTACCACATGTTCGACACCGTCCCCGGAGCAGGCATCATCACCCTGAAAGGGACGGGCTGGAACGATGCCGAGTCCCTGAACGAGAAGACCTTGGGGGACAACGCCAGGGTCACGTTCGATGTCAACGGCAGCTCGGACAACATCGAATGGGTCATGAGGGACGGCGTCCTGACGGTGAGGCCCATCATGGGCGGCGACGGGACCATGGACCAGATGGTCGAGAACAACGTCTGCTCGGCCCCGTGGCACAAGTACGCGATCGGCATCTTCTCGGCGATATTGGAGCCGGGAGTGAAGAACATAGGAGCGGGAGCCTTCTACGACTGCATCAACATGAGCGACATAGACATCCCCCTTTCGGTGGAGACGGTCGGCTTCCAGGCGTTCCACAACTGCAGGAGCCTTCGCAACATAACATTCCAGATGAACGTCCGCGAGATCGGCGACTTCGCGTTCACCTTCTGCACCTCTCTAAAGAGCCTTTACTTCCTTTCCATAGAGAGCCCCGAGTTCGGCATAGGCCTGTTCGACGGGTGCCCTGACGACGAGGAGATCAGGATACACAGGCTCGGATGGATGCCCAAGAACAGCAACATAAGAAACTACAAGATGGTGAAGTTCGTCAAGATAGGCGAATGAAGAGGTGGTAAGATAATCGACAGGGCGCTGTTCAACGGGCACATCTGGAACACCAACATCCAGTGCCGCGAAGGGAGGAAGGTCTACGAGAGGTTCAGCTCCGAGCTGGAGGACGGCGTCAAGATGGCCCTGTTCCCGGACGAGGACGGCAAGGTGAACTACTACGGGCTCCTGTACCTCGACGAGCATCTCGTCAGGAACCTGACGAAGGAAGCGCTCATAGTGACCAGCTGTCCCGGGGTCGTGAAGGTCGCGAACCTGTTCACGCCGAAGATCAGGGACATAGTCCTGATCACGGAATCCGAGATGGACGCCCTCATAGCCTATCTGAAGCTGACCGAGAACGAGTCCAAGTTCGTGATAGTGTCGCTGAGCAAGCCTGCCACCCGCAACGCGAAGAACCTGGTGGGCGTGAAGGATCTGACTGTAGAGCAGATCGTGGCCGTCGGAATCTATTTCATAATCCCTTACAGGCAGATAATACGCAGGTTCGACTACTCCAGCAGCGACCCGTCGGCGATGGAGATAATGAAGGAGGCCCCGTGATGGCAGAGAAGCTCAAGTACAGGCTCATCAGGAAATACAAGGATTTCATGCTCACGGACTCCTCTAACCTGCTGCAGCATGTGTTCTTCAAATACCAGACCTACAACTGGTGGAAGCTGTACTCCAAGGTCGCCAACAAGAACGAGGGCGGGATGACCTACATATGCCCCTATAACGGAACTGGGGACGTGTTCATCTCCACCGGGCTACTGGCTGCGAAGATAGGGCCGGACCGCGTGAAGGAGTCCACCGTCTGCGTCATAGGAAAAGGGGCGGCAAAGGTCGTCAAGCTCTTCGGATTCCAGGACGTGAGGTCGATCCAGCAGGGAGAGATGAACAACCTGATGCGCCTGTGCGACATGGTGAACCCGGGTTATCTGGACATCGCCATAATCCATCAGGGCCCGTTCGGCATCACCGGACGCATGATGGACAACATGAGGAACTACAACGGCTTCAACTTCATGGACATGTACAGCGCCGGAGTTTTCAACGACCCGTATCTCAGGATGATCCAGCCGAAGTTCAACGATGCGAAGGAGAGCGTCGCCAAGTTCTTCGAGGAGAACGGCCTCCAGCGCGGCAAGACCGTTCTGCTGGCCCCTTACGTGAACACCCTCGACCAGCTCCCGCAGTGGTTCTGGATCGAGCTGGTGCACGACCTCAAGATGATGGGGTTCAGCGTGTGCACCAACTGCGGTAACGAAAAGGAGAAGCCTGTGGTCGGAACCCTCGAGGTATGCCCGTTCTACGGAGACATGAAGGACTTCTGCGAGTACGGCGGCTACTTCATCTCGTCTCGCAGCGGCCTGTGCGACATCGTGAGCAGCTTCAACATGTGCAAGATCATAGTCTATCAGCCGTACGAGTTCTGGGGCGAAGGGCGCAACATCGACTACTTCAGCCTGAACGTCATGGGCCTGTGCGACGACGCCATCGAGATAGAGTACGAGGGAGTCGAGTTCCTGAAGCTGAAGGACATTATATTGAAGCACGTCCGCGAATGGGAGAACAGGCACAAGGTCGAGGAATGATCAGAGGCTGTCGTCGATCTCGTACTCGAGGTCGAAGGGCGCGTCCCTGACGAGGTCGACGGCAACCGACACCTTGAGGCCTGACGGCTTCATGTCGTTGACCACGATCCTCTCGCCGTACGGGAGGCCACATATCATCTCGTCCCAGCGGATGCCGGCGTCCCTGAGGAACCTCTCGGTCTCAGGGATGTAGCGCTCCTGGCGAGACGTGAGGAAGACTATCCTGTCCGTGTCCGGGATGGAGAGGAGGAACTCGCGCGCTCCCTCCAGGAACGTGTCGTGCCCGTCTATCTTGTAGCCGTTGTGCTTGACGATTGTGCCGTCGATGTCGAACAGCCAGGTCTTCCCCAGAGGGGAGAGGACGAGCTTATCCTTTCCTTGCCGCATCCCCTATCGCCCCGCCGGGATGGTTCCTTATGAAGTCCTCATAGGTGACCCCCATCCTGTCCGAGACCTGCATGGCCAGCGCCTGGAGCACTATGAGGTACAGGGTGGTGGAGTTGTTGGGGACCTTGTTCCACTTGTCCCCTTCGTGCTCCATCTTTATTACGAGGGAGTTCGGAGCGCCCTTCGCGAGGGGGCTGTCGGCGTTGAACGTCATGGACCACAGCTTGCATTTGCGCTTCTTCAGATGGTCCAAGAGGTAGATCGATTCCGCGGTGCTCCCGCTCTTGGAAAGGATTATGACTATGTCGTCGTCGCGGACGGTCCCCAGATCGCCGTGGACGGCGGTGTTGGTGTGCAGGAAGGTGGACTCCAGGCCGAAGGACAGCATGGTCCCCACGAACTTCTCGCAGATGGGGGCGTTCTTCCCCAGCCCCGTGATGACGACCTTTCCCTTCCCCTTCAGTATCTCGACGACGTCGTCCACCAGCCTGTCGAACGTCTCGATGTCCAGATCCTCTATCGCCTTGTTGACGACGTCCATTATGCCTTTGAAATAATCGTTCATAGAACTTCCTCCAGATACCAGATTCCGTTATAGAATGCGCCGCATATGGAGTCGTAGTCCTCCCATGCGTAAGTCGTCAGCGAGAGCCAGATGACAGCATGAAGCAGCTTGATCTTCTCGGGAGAGACCTCGTCCTTCAGAAGGTCGAAGTACTCGTCCTCCATGTCCTCCCAGCCGTTGGATTCTATAGTAAGGGTGATGTCGTCCTTTATTTCGAGGTCGAACTTGCGGATGTTGAACTTGTCGTAGTTGCCTTTGAGGGAGTAGTACATCTTCGCCCAGTCGTAGTCTGGGTCTCCGTACAGCTCGGTTCTGCCGAAGTAGCCGCGAGGGTCGATGAACACGGGGTCCTCCCCTTCGCGCAGCATCATGTTGGAGAAGGTGCAGTCGCCGTGGATGAGCCTGAAGTCCTCGCACTTGAGGCCTTCGATCTTCTTCTTGAGCTCGTCCAGATGGAAGAACACGTTGCGGCAGCTCCTGCCGTTGACCGTAATGCGCTCCTGGTCCGCGTACGGCACCAGATTCCTGACCTTCTTAAGGCGGTCCACGGTCTTGTCGTAGTAAGCGCCCATGATGCTCACGTCGTCCTTAGGGACGCTGGCGAGGGAATGCAGATGCTTCAGGGCCGCCACCATCTTCCCTAGGACGCGGCGCTTCGTGTCCTTGTCGAAGTCGTAGGCGTATATGTTGCGGCCGTTGATCATCTCCATCTCCAGCGGGTCGTACCCGTATATCCTGGGGGTCGCGACCTCTCCGAACTGGCTCACGAACTTGTACCACGCCCTCTCGCGCTCGCCCAGCTTGACTCCCTGGGCGTCTATCCCCCTCTTGATGAGCCTGCCGTCCTTGACCACGACCTCGTTGAACGGCCTGCACTTCCCTCCTTCGGACTTGGGGATCCTGTCCTCCAGGCCGTATTCCCTGCTGTCCCCGATGAAGAACGGTTCCAAGGCGATGCCGGACTGGGAGAGCCAGCGGACGAACTCGCCCTCCTCCGGCACGTCTGCGAGGACGCTCTTGTCCTTGAAGACGAAGACGCCTGCGATGCCGCGCTCGGAGCTGGCCTCCTCCACGAGCCTGCCGTCCTTGTAGGACCACCTGCACTCGAACCTGTCGGAGAGGCCGATGAGGTTGCCCTCGCTGTCGGGTATCTCGAGCTCGGGGTCGAGCACCAGGTCGCACCAGATCAACATGATCCTCTTGCCCTCGGGGATGTTCGCGAGAGCCTCCTTGATGCCTGAGCACGTGCCCCCTTTGCCACCGGTACCCACGATCGTGCAGTCTGCGCTGGAGAATGCGTCCAGATACTTCCTCAGGACGTCCATCTTGTAGTCGCCTATTATCTCGAACTTGGCTCCCTCGAACTTGTCAAACAGATGGAACACCATCGGCTTGTTGTAGATGGGGACGATGGCCTTGGGCCTGTTCCTGGTGTATCTTCTGAGACGGGTTCCCTTTCCACCCGCCTGGACAATCACGTGCTCGAGCGCACCCATGTCCATGCGTATCATATCTTTGGTTATAATTGTATTTCTCCTACTCATGGAACACCTGTCACCAGACGTCTTTCACGGCAGATGGCAGATACTTCCAAAGGCTTCCGGGACGCTCAGAAGCTCAGCCCCAGCGTCCTGCGGGCCTCCCTGTGCCCCTTGGCGGCGGCGCGCTTCAGGTACTTCTGAGCCTGCTCGTCGTTCTTCTCCACGCCCTTCCCGTCCCTGTACATGAGGTACATGCGATAACACCTGGCAGAATCCAGGAGGTAGGAGGTGTCCAGGTATAGCTCGGCGGCCTTGGCGTAGTCCTGTTCGAACAGCTCGCCTTCGTAGTACATGTCGCCGAGGACCAGACGCGGAGCCCCGGGAATCTCCGCCGCCTTGATGTAGCATTCCTTGGCGCGCGAGATGTCGGAGATCTTGGAACCTCCCGACCTGTAGATCGATGCCAGCTCGGTGATCGCCTTGGGGTTGTACGCCATCGCCGACTTCATCACCAGAGCGTCAGGGTCGACGTCTATCCCGGGACGCTTCCTTATGATCTCGGACACCGACATCTGGTACATCGAGATTATCGCATGGGAATAGATGTGGAACCACTTGTCGGACTTCTCCTTGTCCGGCTCTACGCCTATGCCGTCCCTGAGCATGCAGGCCACGCGGTACTGGCCGGATGTGCTCCCGTTCCTGGCGCACTTCATGTACAGCTCGAACGCCTTCTTGTCGTCCGGCTCCAGCAGCTTGCCTTCGCGGTATATCGAGGCCAGCTCGCCCATCGCCTTGATATGGCCGGCGTCGGAAGCCTTCTGCAGCATCTCGAGGTACCCGGAAGTGCTCTTCTTCGTCCCGACTCCGTCCTTGCGCATCTGGGCCAGCTGGTAATAGACGTCCGGGTTCCCGTCCTCGGACGCCTGCATGTACTTCTCGTAGGAGAGCCTGCGGTCGTCCTCGGTCCATGCGGTCTTGAGGAGGATGGCCGCGTAGCGGGCCACGTCGGAAGGGGCCCCGGACTCCGCCAGCTGCCTGCAGATCTCCAGGATCTCCTCCCTGTCCGGGTCAGCTTCTCCGCCTCCGACCATCGCGGATATCTTCATGCGGGCCGTCGAGTCGCCCTTGTCGGCAGCCGACTGGTAGAGCACCATGGCCTCGGAGACGTCTTCGTCGGAACCGGACTCCATGAGGATGTCGGCATAGGCCACCTGGGCGTCGACATGACCCTGGTCAGAGGCCCTCTTGATCCATTCGCGGTACAGCTCGTCGCTGGGCTCGACGTCCTTTCCGTCCCTGTACATCAGCGCCAGCTTGTACTGCGCGGAGACCACGCCTGACTGGGCCTGGTCGTATATGACGTCGAAGGACTCCGACATCGTCTTCGAATACTTGGCGCATACGATCTTCGGCTTCCCTTCGGCGACTATCTTCCCCTTCTCTATCCAGATGGCGCGGGTGCACAGCTCCGTGACAGCGGACATGCTGTGGGATACGAAGACCACGGTCTTGCCCTGCTTGATGATGTTCCTGAATGCGGTCCCGGCCTTCGCGGAGAAGCTGGCGTCGCCGGTGCTCAGGACCTCGTCCACGAGCATGACGTCCGCGTTGACATGAAGCATTATGGAGAAGGCCAGCCTTCCGGACATTCCGGAGGAGTACGTCTTGATGGGGTTGTCGATGTACTTCCTTATCCCCGAGAAGTCTATGATCTCCTCGACCTTGGCGTCCATCTCCTTCCGGCTGAAGCCGTAGAGCTCGCCCTTGAGGTAGATGTTCTCCCTGCCGGACATCTCGTGCTGGAACCCCATCCCCAGAGAGAGGATGCTGACCACCTTCCCGTTGACTTCCACGGTGCCGGTGTCAGGCTCCAGGATCTTGGCCATGATGCTCAGGAGGGTGCTCTTTCCGCTTCCGTTCCTTCCGAGGACGCCCAGCACCTCCCCCTTCTTGACCTCCAGGCTCAGGTCGTCGAAGACCACGTGCG
Organism: Candidatus Methanomethylophilaceae archaeon; assembly: GCA_017540825.1. Classification (GTDB taxonomy): domain Archaea; phylum Thermoplasmatota; class Thermoplasmata; order Methanomassiliicoccales; family Methanomethylophilaceae; genus Methanoprimaticola. The sequence goes on from JAFYAH010000049.1 coordinate 57,377, forward strand.
ACGTCGTGACGGTCTTCTTGGAGAACAACCCCTTCTCTTCGGACCTGACCTCGAGCTTGAATGACTTGCTGACGTTCTTGAGCTCGATTGCGTTTCCCTTCTTCATCATAACCTCTCCACGAATCCGCGCTTAAGATAGTTGAAAACGATGATCCCGATTAGCATGAACACGATCGGCAGGAGGAAGCACATCCCCAGCACGAACATGTCCGGGATCTCTTTGAAATAGATTATGGAATGGAACGACTCCAGATAATAAGTGAATGGATTCAGCCAGAACACTGTCGCCCTGATTCCCTCGGCCTCTGCCGCCAGAGTGCGTATGGGGCTGAAGACGAAGAACACAAGGCCCATGGAGCTGAGCAGGTACTGGAGGTCGCGGACATACACGTTGATGGACGACAGTATCAGCATGCACCCCACGCTGAAGAAGAACAATGCCACGAACAGCAGCGGCAGGAACAGCAGGGCCAGCGGATTGATGCCGTAGCCGGATATGCCCACTATCGCTATGATCACGACATATCCTATCATGAGGACGATGAGATGCACGATCGTGCGGGAGTAGACCAGAAGCTCCTTCGGGATGTACATCTTCTTCAGTATGCCAGCGTTCCCGGTAAAACACGTGGTCCCGCCTGCGACAGACGAGGTCAGCATATGGAAGACCATTATCCCGCTGGCGACCAGCACCCAGTAATACTCTGCCCTTTCCCTGACCTCTGTGTTTATGAAGAAGCAGAGGACCACGTAGATCAGCGGCATAGCGAAATGCCACAGGAACCCTAGGGCCGAGTTCTTGTACTTGCCGAACAGGCCCTTCTCCACCATGGACCTGAGGACGTTCCTGTATGCGTAGTACTCCTCCAGCTTTCCTTTCAACGTTTGCCTGGACGGCCGAGGGGCTGGCGGAGAATCCATGGCTATGCATCATCGGATGACCATATTTAACCCTAACCAGTGGATGAACAGCATGGTCTCAGGGCACGAGCGGCACTGGAAGCGGCCGAAGGCTCCGCGGCTGAAGACGGCTTCCCGGGGGCGACCATCTTATAAATAAAGGCCTAGCACTCGCAGGATGCATGCCGGCAGCCGGACATTGGCGGGGGATGACATGAAGCGCGTAGTCATGGTCACCGGAGGCGGAGGGTACATAGGCTCGCATTGTGTCGTGCGTCTCCTAGAGGAAGGCTGCGACATCGTGATCCTGGACGACCTGTCCACCGGATCCCTCCAAACCATCAGGACGCTCCAAGGGATCGACTCCAGAGGCAGGGTCCTGGACTGCGTCCAGGGGAGCGTCCTGGATGAGGCCTGCCTCGACGAGGCGTTTGCGAGCCACGACATAGACGCCGTCATGCATTTCGCGGCGCTATCGCAAGTCGGGGAATCCGCCGTCGACCCTGGAAGATATTATCGGAACAACGTCGCGGGAACGATGTGCCTGCTGGATTCCATGCGGAGGCACGGGGTGTCAGACATCGTACTGTCTTCTTCCGCCGCAGTGTATGGGAATCCAGTTTACACCCCCATGGACGAGGAGCACCCCAAGCTGCCCGTCAACCCGTACGGAAGGACCAAGCTTGCCATGGAGCGGATGGTGGAGGACTACAGCGCCGCCTACGGGATCAGAGGCGTGAGCCTGAGGTACTTCAACGCCGCGGGAGCCGACTCGAAGGGCAGGATAGGGGAATGCCACGACCCTGAGACGCACCTGATCCCTAGCATCCTGAAGTCTTCGCTGAAAGGAGATGCAAAGCTCAGAATCTTTGGGACGGACTACGACACCAGGGACGGCACCTGCATAAGGGACTACGTGCACGTCGAAGACCTGGCTGAAGCCCATTCGCTCGCCTTGAGGTACCTCGAGGACGGCGGAGCGACCGACAGCCTCAACATCGGCACCAGCGAGGGCTACACTGTGAAGGAGGTGCTCGCCGCCTGCGAGTCCGTCACGGGCGAAGCCATCCCCTGGGAGGCCTCGGGACGGCGCCCAGGAGACCCTGCGATCCTCCTCGCGGACAGCAGGAAGGCCGACAGGATCCTCGGATGGAGGCCTCGCAGGACCTTGGAGGACAGCATCCGCACTGCTTACGAGTGGGAGAAGAAGAAGCTCACATCCTCTCGATGTAGTCCTTGATGCCGAGGAAGTAGGAGTTGTCCTTGTTGGAAGCGACCCAGTCCAGCATCTTCTCCTTGGACACGTACCCCTTCTTCACGGCCACGATCTCGGGGCACAGCACCAGGGAGCCGGTCTCCTTCTCCTTCCTCCTTATGTAGTCGGCCGACTCGAAGAGGGAGTCGAACGTCCCGGCGTCCTTCCAGAATATGTCCTCCCCGAACACCCTGACGTTCAGCCTGCCCTCCTCCAGGTACATGCGGTTGAGGTCGGTGATCTCCAGCTCCCCCCTCGCGGAAGGGGTGAGCCTCTTGGCCTTGGAGGAGACGTCTCCCGGCAGATAGTACAGCCCCACGACGGCATAGTTGGACTTAGGCTCCTTCGGCTTCTCCTCGAGGGATATGACCTTTCCCTCCGAATCGAACTCGGCGATGCCGAACCTCTTCGGGTCGGGAACCCAGCGGGCGAACACGTTGGAGTTCTCGGTGTCCTTGCTGGCCTCCTCCATCAGCGCCTGGAACCCGTCGCCATGGAAAATGTTGTCGCCGAGCATGAGGACGCAGGGGTCCCCGTCGATGAAGTCCTCGGCGATTATGAAGGCGTCGGAGATCCCGCGCTGCACATGCTGGATCTCGTAGGAAATCCTGATCCCGAGATGGGACCCGTCCTTCAGCGTCCTCTCGAAGTTGTGCCTGTCGGCCTCGCTAGTGATCACCAGGATGTCGCGTATCCCTGCGGACATGAGAGTGGATATCGAGCAGTAGATCATCGGGCGGTCGTAGACAGGAAGCAGAGCCTTGGATATCGGAAAGGTCGTCGGAGACAGCCCGGTTCCGGCGCCGGCAACAAGTATTATGCCCTTGGACGTATCCTTCGAAGACGCCATAGGTGCTGATTGACAACTGGTTTATAAATATGATGCAACTCCGATCAACATCTGAGAACTCTGCACAATAATAAAATAATGCAGCGGCATCCGCATTGGAAGAAAGCTTCCAGCCGCATGCTCGTCCGTTAGGGCGGCATATTCAGCCGAGTGGTCAACGTGAGGCCCGACATGCATCTAACCGACATCAGACAGGTGCTCGATTTCCCAGAGCTCATAGAGAAGGGCCTCGCTATAAAAGCCCCGATGAGGCATGAATCGAGGGAAGCGTGCGTGTTCGCCTCAGGCCCCGCATCGGTTTCGGCGCAGTTCGCCTCGGACGTGTCTGCTAGGACCCCTTTTCGCGTGATCCCGGCCTTGGACGAGCGCGTTCCCGGATGGCTTGCCGAAGGGAAGGATGCGATAGTGGTCTCGTACTCGGGCGATGAGGCGAGGATGATAGAGGCGTACAGGACCCTGAAGGGTCGCGGATGCGCAGTCCACTGCATAACGTCCGGGGGGACCCTCGGGGACATGTGCAGGGAAGACGGGAACGACCTGGTGAGGATGCCTGCCGGAATGACCCCGCGCAGCGCCGTAGGGATGGAGATAGGCGCCATCGCATCGCTTCTGAGATCCGCCGGCGCGCCTTTCGTCTATGACTCGCTGAAGAGGACGACAGACGCCCTGAAGGAGCGCCGCGACAGGCAGGCCGAGGACACAGAGGAAGCGTCTCGCATCGCAGGCCTGCTCTACGGCAAGACCCCGGCCATCTACTCTCCCATAGACTCCATAGCGGCGGCCAGAAGGTGGAAGTACTCGCTGGACGAGGATTCCGGGTCGCTGTCGATCTTCGGAGAGATGCCGGACTTCGACCATAACGAGATAGTTGGATGGGCGGACCTCGGCGCTCAGACGAAGGACGTCAGGCTCGTCCTCCTGAGGATGGCCACAGGGATCCCGGAATACGAGTACAACATCCGCTGCATGGAAGAGGTCCTGCACGAATACAGACGCGACATCACGGTCATAGACTATCGCGACAAGGAAATGGTCCTTGCCGAGCTCGAGGCGATGCTGTTCGGCGACATGGTGTCGCTCGAGATTAGAAAACGCAGGGAGGCCGGAGGCCCGTGACGAAGAAGAGCGTGATGGAGCAGGTCCGCAGCTTCCCGGACGACCTCAGGAAGGCGCTGAGATGGAAGCCTGACCCGATCGAGTGCGACAGCGTCATCCTGTGCGGGATGGGGGGATCGGCCATCAGCGGAGCCATTGCGGCGGACCTGCTGATGGAAAGCTCCAGGATACCGCTGGTGACGGTGAGGGACTTCTCGATCCCAGCATGGGCGGGGGAGAGGACGCTTGCGATCGTGTCCAGCTACTCGGGGAACACCCTGGAGAGCCTGATGATGTACGATGCCGCGAGAAGGTCCGGATGCCAAATGATCGCCATAACATCCGGTGGGAAGCTCAAGGCGAAGAGCGTCGAGGACGGAGTCCCCGTCAGGTCCCTTCCCGAAGAGATGCAGCCTCGCCATTCCATCGGGTTCATGATAGGGTACACGATGTCGATACTGGAAGCATGCGGGTGCCGGTGCCCTGACATGGACAGGGTGCTGGACTCGCTGTCCGCGTACAGGGAGCACCTGGAGTCGGAAGAGGGCGCCAGAATGGTGGACGATATGGCCGAGTCCATAATGGGGACGGTCCCAGCCATAACCTGCTACAGCTCGCTGCAGTCTGTAGCTTTCAGATGGAAGTCGCAGCTGAACGAGAACTCGAAGATGGTTGCGTTCCGCGACATATCCTCCGACCTCAACGACGAGGCCATCGAGAGCGTGTCCGCAGCCGACAGGAACACCATAAGGGTGCTGGCTGTCGGAAACGCAGACAGCAAGCTGCTCTCCTTCGACACCGGTCCCGCCGACGTCGTCGACAGCACGTTCCGCTCCATCATGCTCGGCGACTACATATCTATCAGGATCGCCGAGAAGCGCGGCATCGACCCGGAGTCGGTAGCCCCGATCAAGAGCCTCAAAGAGAAGCTGTCGAGGATGCGATCGCGTCTCGGGACGACGAATGATCCTATCAGCGATCCCCTTCGACGCTCTCTTTCGCGTCGGAAGCCATGGCCAGGAACCTCTCGGAGCGCTCCTTAGCGACTTTTTCGTCCCTTGACTCGGAATAGACGCGGAACTTGGGCTCGGTTCCCGACGGACGCAGGAGCACCCAGCCGTCGTCGTAGTCTATGCGGAGGCCGTCTTTCTGATTGAGCCTGCCGCCCTCGCAGCGACGAGCAATCTCCTTTATAACGGCACCCTTCAGGTCGTCCGGGCATTCGACCGCTGCCTTGATGGTATAGAACCTGGGAAGGGAGTCCACCTGCTCGTCCAGGGATCCGCCGGACGCGACGGCCTCCAGCATCTTCGCGGCGGACATTGCCCCGTCGCGACAGAACTGATGGTCTGCGAAGATCAGCCCGCCATTCTCCTCTCCGCCGAAAATCGATCCGCCTTCGATCATCCTGCGCGCCACGACAGGCGACCCCACGGCGGTGTACGCCACATTCCCTCCGACGGACTTGACGGCCTCCTCGACGACGCACGAGGTGGCGACCGTCGTGACGACCTCCCCGCCGCCGTTCCTCTTCACAGCGGACCGGCCGAGGATGGCGAGCGACAGGTCGCCTGGGACGAACCTGCCAGAGCCTGTGACGAACACGCACCTGTCCGCGTCGCCGTCGTGCGCTATCCCAAGATCGCTGCCGGTCTCTACGACCAAGCGCTTGAGGTCTTCGAGGTTGCTCTCCGTGGGCTCCGAGTAATGGCCTGGGAACCTCCCGTCCTGGGAGGCGTTGATGGCGACGGCCCTGACCCCCAGCCTCTTCATCAGAAGCGGAGTCGTCTGCGATGCGGCGCCGTTAGAGCAGTCCAGACAGACCTTGAGGCCGGCCTCTCTGACAGCGCGGACGTCGACGTTCCTCACGACTGCATCGACGTAGGCTTCTCCTGCATCCGATACGCGCCTGACAGAGCCGACTCCGTCCCATCCTGGGCAGGCTATCTCCGACTCGTAGGCGTCCTCTATGGCGGCCTCCTCCTCGTGGGAGCATTCCGTCCCGTCGGAGGAGACGCATTTGATCCCGTTGAACTCGGGAGGGTTGTGGGACGCGGTTATCATCACTCCCGCCACCACGTCCGGGTGCGTCTTGACGTAGTACTGGAGAGCCGGCGTCGGAACCATGCCCAGGTCGGCTACGTCCGCGCCCATCGACAGAAGCCCGGCCTCCACGGCGCAGGAGACCATGTCGGCAGAGGTCCTCGTGTCCTTGGCAACCGCTATCGTCCCTGGGCCGAGAACCTTGGCGATGGATTTTCCGACCTTCAGCGCGAGCTCCGCGGTCATGTAGCCGTTGACTACTCCGCGTATGCCGTTGGTTCCGAACATCTTCATGGAGGACGGACAGAGAAGAGCACATAATAAAGGATGCTGAAGACTTCGAAAAAGGACAGAAGGCGACGCGTCCGGCTTAAACCCGAAGGCCGTCAGCACGTCATAACGCAAAGGCTTCGCAGGACGGGCTAGATGCATCCTAGGCTGAGCCTAAAGAGAAAGACGAGGGGTCTCCCCCTGGTTTTCAGCGCCTCTGCTGGAGGGCCCTGTACGTCCCCAACGCTCCGGCGATGATCATCATGACCCCGACGATGAGCATGGTGACGTCCGCTGCCCCTTTGGGATTCAGGAGAGCCAATATGCCTGCGGCTACCATGACCACCGCGATGACCATGCTTATGATCATCACCGGGCCGGAAGCGCCGGCGGTTGCTCCTCCCAGAAGGGATGCTAGGCCCATCAGTATGACCACGACGGCCAGCACCACCATCATGATGTCGCTGAACACGTTCGGAGCCAGGATCAGCGCGGCGCCCAGGACGAACCCGAGGACGCACAGCCCTATCCCGAGAGGGGATGCGAAGCTCAGAGAACCTAGCAGGACGTATAGCGACCCTAGCACTATGATCGCTCCCGAGATCATCAGCACGATCTTGAGAGCGCCCTGGCCGCCAACGGCCAAGAGAAATCCTATGACCAGCATGATGATGCTAAGGACGAGGGGGCCCTTCCAAGGCCTCTCGTCCACGATAGTGACTTTGCTCATATGAAAGCACCTCTCTGTCCATCCTGAATCATGCTGATAACCATTGCTGTCGGACAGAGAGCATTATCACATATGAGCATGATGACCAGGCATGGCAGTGAAGAGCGTAAACGCCTCGCACATACTGTTGAACAAAGAGAAGGATGCTGACAACATCCTGGCCAGGCTCGGCAAAGGAGAGAACTTCGAGGAGCTCGCCAAGAGGTTCTCCAAATGTCCCTCGAAATCGAAAGGAGGGAACCTTGGCTGGTTCAAGAAAGGAGAGATGGTTCCTGAGTTCGAGAAGGCCTGCTTCGAAGGCAAGATAGGCGATATCGTCAAGGTGAAGACCCAGTTCGGATACCACGTCATCAAGATAGTAGACCAGAAACGATGCGAGATCCGAGCACGCATCCATATGGCCTCGGGCGGGGCCGTATGACCCGAGCATACGACCTCGCCGGATTACCGAGGCGTCAGCTTTTGGCTTCGAGGGAGTCGAGTCCCTTCTTGTAGACGGGATCCTTGTCGGCAGCCTTCGCGAACAGCTCTTTCGCCTTCTTCAGGTTCTTCTTCACGCCCTTCCCGTCGCGATAGGCGCATCCGAGGCGATACATGGCCCCAGGCTCCTCGAGCGATGCGGGCGTCTTTATGATCTTCACCATCTCCTCGTAGGATTCCGGCGTGTCGATCTTCAGAAGAACGTCGAAAAGCTCGTTCCTGGCAAGCGGAGTCTTGAGGGCGACGGACTTCCTGGTCAGCTCCAGCGCCTTGTCAAGATCCTTCTTCACGCCTCTTCCGTCGCGATAGGCGCGACCGAGGAGCTTCATGGCCACTCCGTCGCCTTCCTTAGCCGGACCACAGACGACTTTGACAAGTTCCTCGTCAGACTCTTTCGAACGAGTCCTCCAGAGCATGTTGAAGAGCGCGTACTTCGCCCATCTGATTCCTATTGAGGAGAGGGACCTCAACCACTTCAGACGAACGTCTGCGGCCGCGCCTCTCCGGACTGCCACATTGTACGCATGCTCGGATTCTGCGGCCGCGCCCATGTCTCCTCTGCATGCCAGCTCCACGCATATGGAGCAGGCCTCTATCCTGTCTCCTTCAGCTATGGCCTCCCCGTATGCCTTCTTGAGCGCGCAGGCCCCTGCCTCGGTGTCCTCCAGAAGCCCGCTAATCTCGGAGGCGCATCTGATCGCGAGCGCATCGATAGCATTCCTGTCGTATTTCTCGGCGACGACTGAAACGACGCCGCGGATGTAGTCCGAGATGCAGGGAATGTAGTGGAACGGGGTGAAGTCGCTCGAGACGCAATCGAACGGCATGGTGATGACATAGGCTTTAGACGACTCCGCCAGCTTTGCGGCCAGCGCTTCTGCGGCTGGGTCGTGCCTGCAGCGGATAGGATAGAGCGCGGACTCGCCCATCCTGTATGCGGACGGCCTTGCGATGGCGACGATTATCTTCCTGCCCCAGCCCTTCTTCAGAAACCTGGCGAGGGCGTCGATGTCGGAAGCGGAATCCTCTCCGTTCGCCCCGCAGGAGATGTATGCCGTGTCGATGAAAATCCAGTCCCCTTTGTCCGACGACAGCGTCTCCATCTCCCCCTGAGAGATGCAGGCTGGATTGATCCCGGTCACGCTGCCCTTGACCTCGACAGAATCGCAGCCTGCCAGAGCATCTTTGAAAAAACGACTTCCCAGAACGTTGAACGTGTGTTTCGCCACCGTGTCACCCGTCTAGGCTATCTCCAAACTCTTATTTTATCTTGGCGCAGTGACGATCCGGAACCATAAACACGCCAAAATGCCTCGTCGAATCCCTGACGGCGGGCGATGAAGAAGTGATGACGGCGGGCGGACCCGCCATCTTAAGAGGTTTGGCCCTTGCGGGCCTTTAAGGTTTCACCCGATCGTAATCAGATGATCTGGTACCAGATCACGAGAGGATCGTTGATGTCGTCGTGGACGTTGAGTCCGCCGGCGATGACGACCTCGACAGCGTCGTAGGTCTTTCCGTCCTTGATGACCTTGGGCAGCTGGTTGACGGAGTAGGTGTATCCGTTGTAGGAAGCGGACTGCCCGGCTCCGATGAAGGTTCCCTGAGCCTCGTTGCCGACGACGTCGTCGGTGATGAGGATCTTGATGGCCTTTCCAGCGTCAGTGGGGTCGTTGGCGACGACGGTGGCGTGGTGGGCGTCTCCGTAGGGCTCGGAGGTCTCGTAGACAGGGTTCGCAACGGGGTTGGTCTGCCTGTGGAACTGGACGTAGGCTCCCTTCTTGGAGAACTCGAACACGATGACGGTGAGGTTCTCGTTGATGGTGACAGAGACGGTCTCGCCCTGGTCGGCAGGCATCGAAGGCTGCTCTACGTATCCCTTCAGGAGGGTGTACTTGGAGGCCATGACGCTGTCGAACTTGGGGTTGTCGAGGTAGTTGTAGGTGAAGGTGCTTCCCCACTCTCCCTGGGAGTTGACCCTGATGTCGACTCTGTCCTTGAGGATGGGAGCGCCGTCGCACATGTACTTGACGACGACAGAGTAGGGGATCGCAGTGGGCTTGAAGTGGGCGGTAACGACCCAGTCGCTCACGATGGTGGTGTCACCCTCGGTGTAGTTGATGAAGGAGTAGGTGTAGCGCAGGTCAGCAGGAGCGGGAGTCGCGACAGTCTGTCCGTATCCGGCGACGGTCAGGATGTTTCCAGCGGTGCTGAGCTTGGTTCCGTAGTCGACAACGTACTTGTCGACGTCAACAGTTCCCTTCTCTCCCTCGGTGACGACAGTGACGGTGTACTGGTTGACGATAGGCTCGAAGACGGCGACGATGTAAGTGTCCTTGACAACGGTCGCGGGGTACTCCTGCCACTCGACGAACCTGTAGGTGTACTGGGCGTCGGCGGGGGCGACGAGAGCGTCGCAGGATCCCATTCCACCAACGGTGAACTTGGTTCCGACAGCGCTGAGAGAGGTTCCGTAGGGGACATCGGTGATCTTGTCGATGGAGACGGTTCCCTTCTGTCCGATGGCCTCGAAGTAGACGGTGTAGTTGTTGACGATGGGCGAGAAGACCGCGACGATGGTGGTGTCAGCGACGACGGTCTCGGGGTAGGCCTGCCACTCAACGAACTGGTAGGTGTACTGGGCGTCAGCAGGAGCGACGATGGCGTCGCAGGTTCCCATGCCAGCAACGGTGAACTTGGTTCCGAGGTCGCTGAGCTTAGTTCCGTAGGGGACGTTCTCGATCTTGTCGATGGAGACGGTTCCCTTCTCGCCGATGGCCTTGAAGTAGACGGTGTAGTTGTTGACGGTAGGCGCGAAGTGCGCGACGACGGTCTTGTCCTCGGTGACGGTCACGGGTGCACCAGTCCAGTTGATGAAGGCGTAGGTGTACTGAGCGTCAGCGGGAGCGGCGGTGGCGACGGAGGTCGCAGCCCTGTCGCTGAGGGACAGAACGTTGTCGACGTAGGTAACTTCGGTACCGTAGGGAACGTTGTCGAACTGGGCGACAGAGACGGATCCCTTCTCTCCCTCGGTCACAACGTAAACCGTGTAGAGGTTGACGGTGGGCTTGAAGTGAGCGGTGACGACCCAATCGCTGGTGACGACGGTGTCTCCCTCGGTGAAGTTGATGAAGGCGTAGGTGTACTGAGCGTCAGCGGGAGCGGCGGTGGCGACGGAGGTTCCGTAGTCTCCGACGGTCAGAGTGTCTCCGGAGGTGCTGAGGACGGTTCCGTAGGCGACCTTGAAGTAAGTCTCGGAAACGGTTCCCTTCTCTCCCTCGGTGACGACGGTGACGGTGACCTCAGGGTAGTAGTAGAAGACGGTGACATTGTAGGGGGAGATTCCCTCGAAGTAAGCCTCCATCATCTCATCGGTGATGTAGGGCTTACCCTGTCCGGCCTATATGTCAGCGGCAGACTTTCCGCCGACGCTCCAGACGAGCTCCTGGTAAGTGAGTCCGAGGAGTTCCTGGGGGGTCTTGTCGGGAGTCACGATGCTGACGGGCTGGTAGTACCTGCCCTCGTCGTCGACCTTGTACTTGTATTTGATGACGTCTCCGGTGATGTCGTCAACAGAGTAGATGCTGTATCCGGCGATCTCACCAGCGTAGACCCTGAATCCTCCAGAGAATCCGCTGGGTCCGGGAGTGGCCTCATAGCTGTTGCGGATGTAGTATCCGCTGTTGTTCCTGTCAACAGCCCAGCTGCCCCATCCGTACTTCTCGGGGGCGATCATCTCACCAGTCAGAGCATCGCGGTACTCGACGACGTACTCGAAAGCGCCGAAGTCGAAGGCGGTGCCGATGATGAGCTAGTACTGGCCGTTAAGGGCAGTGTCGTTGTAAAGGGTGGTGTAGATGACAGCCTCAACCTGAACGGGGTAGACGTTGTCCTCGGAAGGCCAGAGGTCGGGAGTGCAGATGACGTTCTCGACGTAAGGAATTCCGTTAACTTCGAAGACAGGGTAGCAGACGGTCTTGGAGGCCTTGATGTTACCGATGTCGTCGGCGGTGCCGTCGCTGAAGTAGAAGGTGACAGCGATCACGGCGTCGTTTCCGTAGGGCCAGTAGTATCCCCTGTTGATGCTCTTGCTGAAGTCGAAGGAAGCGACCCAGTACTGAGTGTGAGGGAATGCCTCGTTGGCCATGGGATCGACCTCGCTCAGAGCGTAGTAGTCATATCCCAGGGTCACATCGAAGTCGATGCTCCTTTGGGGGAGATCCGCAGACCCGTAGACCTCTTTAACATCCTTGGCAGCGTCTGTGGACTCGGAGGCGATAGCGCCAACGAATACGGCAGAAACAGCAAGGATAGCGAGAACCGCTACGAGCAGAGATTTCTCCATCTTGTATGCTGTGTTCATATTCTCTTTCTCCAGAGATTGAGACCTTGTCAGGACTCATTAGGCTTTGCGTGTTACCGCACCATCCCCAAGCCGTTGGCCCTCGGATGCACGCACGTCCAGTGCAAGCACTTTCTGTTCGCGAGCCTACAAACCGCTCTGATGCTTTGTCATTATTTAATTCTACCTGACAGTTAAGAACTGGTTTCTACAGCAGGTTTTTAGTCGTCCAGAACAGATAATCTAGCCTTCATGTTCCCCTAGTTTTGATAGACGGCAAGGCTCCCGAACTCATACTAAGATACCCGACTTGACGATCTTTCTCAGATGGTCGTCCAACAGCCCTTTCGCTACAAGCAGGCACCTATAGACAATTTTTAAATCTCATTTAGTATAGTCACCAGCATGAAGGAATGGAAAATAGCCGTTGCGCTCGTTGCCATCCTCACCGTGTCCCCCTTCATCGTGCTTTGCGAAGGGCCGGCGGAAGGAGCCTACGAGCCGTCTCCCGGCATCATATCCCCCGACGTCGTCTCCATCGAGTACGACTCTTCTGCGAGCACCAACCTGAAGGTGACCACCGACAAGGACCTCGGGATCAGGGTCTGCCAGTACCAGATCAAGAACTCCAGGGGCATAATCCAGCTCCACGGCCCCGCCACGTCCTCGTCCAACGTGTTCTACCTCGACACCGCCGTGTCCACGGCCGGGTACCTGGACGACGACTCCTACGGCATGTACTTCGACAACAGGACCACGCCCTACCTGTTCAGCATCGTCAAGGTCACCTTCAACGGGAACGGCACCTCCATGAAGTCGCAGATCGTCCACCTCTCGACCGACAGCCTCTCCTCGTACTCCATGCCCGCCGGGTTCGTCTGGAACACCGAGAGGGACGGCTCCGGAACCTGGATCACCGACCTTTCCAACGTCGACATACTTGACAACTCGGTCACCCTCTATGCGTTCAAGGGGAACAACATCGGCATTGGCGTCTCCGCAAGCACCTCGGCGGTGTCTGCCGGCTCCGACGCATGCGTGCTCGTCAACCTCGACAACAACTCGGGCGTCGCGGAAATCGACCTCAGCATCGAGTACGACCGCTCCGCGCTGACTCTGGAAAGGGTGGAGCCCGGGAACGTCTTGAACCTCCAGAAGTCGTCCATCAAAGACTACCCCTATGTCGCCAAGCTCACCACGAACGAGAACGTCAGGACTGTCGGAAACCTCCTGCGCCTGACATTCTCGGTGTCCCCCGACGCCGAAAAGGGCCAGTATCCTGTCTTCGTAAAGGTCGACGTAGCCGAGGACTACATTGGAAAAGTGGTACCCTACACCGTGTCTGGAACCTCTGTGACCGTTGCAGACAAGACCCGCGGCGACCTCAACGGGGACGGCGCCATAGACAGTGCAGACTCCACAGTGCTCATGAATCGCCTGGCCAATATCCCCACCGGACTTCCCGACTCTGAGTTCGACCTCAACGGGGACGGGGACGTCAACGCCCTGGACTCTCTGATCATGATGAAGTACATATCCGACATGCCGGTGTCCTTCTCCGACAGCGCCGATGACAGCTACACCATGACCATCTCCAACGCGAACGGAAACAGTGCCGTCAAAGGCATGGAAGCTGGGAAGACCTTGTTCGTCACCGCCGACGACTCCAGCACCGTCACCGCTTCGACTTCCTCCGGCAACATACCCGTGACTAAGCTCGCAGACGGAAGGTTCTCGCTCACAGTGCCTTCGTCCGATTTCACGGTCAGGGCCAGCTGAAACCTATGAAGCGGTCTGTGAGGGCCGCTTCCCCTTTTCTATTCCATATTTTATTATCCACGACCCGCATACCCTTGCAAGGGGTAGGATGAATCTTCTAGACCAGTCTACGGACAGCTCTGCATGGAACGAAGTCTCTTCGGAGGCCGTGCAACTCATTACCTCGGAGCTCAAAAAGCGTGCCGTCGTCCAAGAGGGCCGCTCGCCGGAAAGCGAAGAGATTGCAGGCCGCCTCTGCCTCGTGCAAGACGGGTGCCTCTCGCTAGCCGGAGCCTTGATCCTCTGCAGGAGGCCGGACCGCTTCCTTGAAGGGACGTACGTCAAGATCGGGCTTTTCGACTCGGGTTCCACCCTGCTGGAGGAGGACGTCGTCAAAGCCCCTCTCGTCCTGCAGCCTCAGATATCTGTCCGCAGGCTCTTCAAGAAATACGTCGAGAGCAGGATCGTCTACGGGAACCTGTTCCTGGACGCGGTGTACGACTACCCCGTCAAAGCCGTGCAAGAGGCCGTCACCAACGCCTGCGTGCACAAAGACCTGTTCTCGGGATGCCCCGTGGAGATCAGGGTGTACCCGGACAGGATGACCATAACCAACGACGGCTCACTCCCGGACGGATGGACGGTAGCCGACCTTCTGTGCGAGCACAGGTCCAAGCCTCGCAACACCAGGATAGCGGACGCGTTCCACGACTCGGGGCTCATGGGATGCTGGGGCAAGGGGATAGAGCTCATGACGTCCGAATGCGCCGCCGCAGGCATCCCCTCGCCTGACTTCTATACGGACGGACGTAGCTTCACCGTGACGTTCCGCCTGTTCGATGACGCGCCTGAGCCGTTTGTAGAAGAACAGGTCGAGGTCCCGAGCAGCCTAGAGTCCCGCATCGTGGACCTCGTGGCCGAAGGTTCTCTCAGGACGGGCACCGAGTTCTCGGAAGCCCTGGGGATCAACAGGCGCCAGTTCACGAGGGTCATGTCAAAGCTTATGAGCGAAGGAGTCGTAGCCAGAGAAGGGAACAGGCGCAAAGGGCGCTGGGTCCTTGCGACAAAACAAGAAGGAGATGAGCGAAGTGGTAAGCGCATGCCCTGCAGAATCAGACCCCAGGAAGAACGTCGGCGAGTTCGTAAGAGACAGAAGCTCCAGATACCTGACCGGGCTCCGCGAAGAAGGGCTGGAGGCCACGGTGCAGGTCCTGACGGACGAGCTGAAGAGGCAGAGGGCGAACGGCAAGGTGCTGCTCGTAGACAGGGAGTTCCTCTGCGACAACGGCATCGACTTCGCCAGGGAGCTGGAGTCCTGCCTGGACCAGGCCGTGGACGAGAGCACCAGCGTTCTGTTCACCTACATCCCGGTCAAAGGGTGGGAAACAGCCGCTGAGCGCTGCCGCAGCAAGGGAGCGGACGTGTTCTTTTGCGACCTGGCCTGCAGGCAGGTACCTCTGATCACGAGGATTCTTGGTCCTTGACGGCCTGGAGCAGTCCTCTGAACGTGGGCTCCGCAGAGACGAGGTCGGGCTTCCTGCCCAGCTTCACCAAGGCAGCCGCCGTAGGTTCGTCCATGGCGGCTATCTTGACGTGGTCGTCCAGGTAGGTCCTCGAGTCGTCCTCCCCGTACTTCCCGTCCATGAACCGGAAGAAGGACCTGGCGGCGGCGGGCGACGTGAAAGCCAGCCAGTCCAGCTCTCCGCGCTTGACGGCTATCATCATATGGAGCACGGGGCTGCCGATCCCCGCTTCCGCGGACCTGTATACTGCCGCTCTCATCTCTGCCGCGCCCTCGGGCATCCCGCCCTCCTCGCCGATCAGCACCCCGTCCTCGCCGACCTCGGCCTCTATCCCGTTCCGGCGAAGGCATTCCGTCGCGGATCCGCTCGCGTACACCCTGCACCCCGACAGCATGGGGGCGAGGTCCTTCTTGAAGTGGTCGAGGCACATCTCCACGGCTGTAGACGTCAGGAAGCTGACCGGCTTCCCTGCGGCCGCGGCGTCCGCGATCTTCGCGTATTCGCGGTCGTCGGCCTTCGTTATGGTGGCGTACGGGGCGGCCATGACCTCGAACCCCATGGATTCGGCCTCCTTGACCGAGTCCAGGATCCTCCTGGTCGTGCGCATGAAGCCTAGTCTAGTCATGATATCGGCAGAGGAATCGCCTCATCGTTTATCTGCATGACGTCAGGCCTTCCCCGAGAGGTAGTCGGCTATGTCCAGGAGGTCGTCCATCACATAGTCTATGGCCACGTAGTCGTCCACCTTCCTGGGGCCGTCGGGGCAGACGTACGACGTCGCCTGGACATGCACGAACATGTCCTCCAGGACGCCGCTGACGCCCACCGGAGAGAAGGGCCCGGCGCCCATCATCTTGAGCACGCCCCTCTCCACGCCTATCTCGATGCGGGTACGCGGATGGTTGGCCGTCCTGGCCCATGTCAGGGCGTTGTCGTCGTCGGAGCGGCATATGACCGCCACGACACCCTGGGACGCAGCCTGGGGGATCGCGTCCGCAGGCAGGCTGAAGCGGCTGCCTGTCCCCGAAAGGACGGCCTCCATCTCCGGGATGACCGCGGCGTCGGCGTCGGCTTCGAGCATCTCCAGGCACTCATCCGCCCCGTCGGCGAGTACGATGCTGAGGCTGGGGAACGCCTCCTCCAGCGCCGGGGCGGCCACCGGGACGCATGTGGCGACCTTCGAGCCAGGAGGGAGCGACTCCAGCGGGCGGGGGACCGAGACGTATCCGCGAGGGCCCCTCTCCATGATCGCAGCCATTATGGTCCCCTCCTCGATGGTGGACGGGGCCCTTCTGAGCATCATGACCAGCGCGGAGTCGTCCTCCATGCCGCCTTCCAGCGTCCCTGCGTATTCGGCGACGATGTCGGGCCTCGTCGACGAGACGGCTTCGATGAACGTCCTCGCGGCGCCCTCGTCCGCGAAGCCTCCTGCAGAATACACGCGCATGACGGTGCCATGCCCAGAACCGTTATGATTGTTTTGGTCAGAAGGTAAGGGAGGGCCCGGACCCTTTATTCCGGGCCCCGTTTGTTCAGGAATGGGGTAGGCGACCCCGAAGGGCCGCCAGAGCAGATGTTTAGGTATTCGATCCTGTTCCGTTTCCGGGCTCGTGTTGTTTTATCGGCTTCATGCGCGCCTAGCCCTCAGTATGACGGCCACAGCGACAAGGATGATCAGGATCACTATGACTATCAGGAGGATGTCGGTGAGGGACATCGACTTGGGCTCGACGACGATCGGCGGTTCGTCCTCCTCGAAGCTGAACTGCAGCAGGTAGCTGACGAGCTCCTCGTTGTCGGGGTTGCCGCTGAAGGTGAAGTCGTAGGTGGACTGCGGGACTCCGTTGACGACCAGAGGGTTGTCGATGTACTCGTCCTCGTGCCCGAGGGCGTAGGTGAGAGCCACGCGGTAGGTTCCGGCAGTGAGGTTCACCGGGGACTCGTAGCAGTTGAGCCCGGTCTTCGCAAGGGTCAGCGGGACGGTGTTTCCGTCGACCAGCTTTCCGACCATGGGGGTGGCGGTCTCGTCGGCGACGTACAGCTTGAAGTTGTAGATGTCGTAGACGCAGTTGAGCCAGACGGACTCGTGGGTTCCGTACGGGTCGTAGACCCTGGCGCTGGCTGCCTCGGCGGCGTTCTTCACGTTCTTGGTGGCCCTCCATCCGTTGACGTACGCATCGTCCGCGGAAGCGTAGATGCTGTCGATGTTGCGCCTGAGGGACTTGCCCTTCTCGGTGTAGGTGTCGACGTAGTTGTCGGGGTCGGCGTATACCACGAGGTAGAGGTTGTCTCCCTTGTAGTACCTGGTGAAGTCGAACCCGGAGAACGCCCCGTTGGTCTTGACCGCGGGGGAGACGTATGCGACTCCGTCGGGGGTTATGGTGACGTTGGACCCTATTACAGGGGTCGATGTGGCGGGAGCGACTCCGGTTCCGAAGATGCTCTCGTTGACTCCGATGAACAGCTTGCTGGCTGCGAAGCTACCGGCCTCGGTCAGGATGCTGCCGTAGACGTAGACGGTCTGGTACATGACGAAGGATCCGTCCTTGGCGTCGATGGTGCCGGGGATGGTGGATGTTCCGCCGACCTCGGGAGAGCCGATGACGACGTCTCCGGAGTTGGTGAACGTTCCGGGGATGCTGAGCGCGGCGGCCCTGAAGGCGCTGTCGACTCCGGTGACAATGTTGCCGGTGACGTCGACGGCTCCCTTTGCATCGGTCCCTACGACGACAGAAGATCCGGATCCGACGTTGAGGGTCCCTCCGACGGAGAGGTCCTTGCCGATGTCGAAGCTGGATCCGTCCACGATTCCGAGAGTGGCGCTGGAAGCGACCCTGACGGCGCCGAGGACGTCGATGTCTGCCTCGGAGGCTCCGATGACGGCGCTGCCGTATACGTCGAGGTCCCCGTTGATGGCGACGGTCTTCATTCCGGTGAGGTCCATCTCGCCAGAGACGGCTGCGTCCTTGGCGACGGAAAGGCTTCCGGCGGCCTCGGAGTTGGTGGGTATAGCCTTGAGCGACCCGTCGACGTCGAGAGCGCCGCTGAGGACGATCTTGGTCGCAGGAGTGACGGTGAGGGCGCCGTTGACGTTCATGTCCTGGGCGGTGACCTTCACGTTGTCGCTCAGAGCGGAGACGTCGTTGAAGGTGATGTCCTCGAAAGCCGTGATGTTGGAGTTCTCGGCGACGGTGAGCTTTCCGACGGTGATGTTGTCGGCGCCGATCTCGGCCTCGGTCCCGAACGCGGACTCTCCGGAGAGGGAGAGGTCGTTGAAGGCGCTGACGCCAGAGCCGTTTCCGAGAACGATTCCGACCATGTCGATGGACTCTGCCGCGACGGCGGAGTTGTTGCCGGCCTCGATGGTTCCCTCGGTCAGGGCCTTTTCGATGACGAACATCAGGTCGTTCCCGAAGGTCGCGGTGTCGACGGTTGCCGTGTCGGCGGAGATGTTGGCGTTGTCGCCAGCGGTGATGGCGCCTATGAGGGCCTTCTCGGTGGCCTTGACGATCAGGTTGTTCTTGAGCACTCCGCTGATGGCGACTTCCTTCCCGGTGAAGGAGGCGTTGTCTCCGGCGTTGACGTCCCCGAACACGTTCTTGTCGCCGGCGGTGGCGGTGAAGCCGTTGCCTGCGTCGACGGTTCCGTCGGACTTGATGCTCTCCTTGGCGACGAGCTTGGCTCCGTCCTTGAGGGAGGCGTTGCCGAAGAAGATGTTGCTGGCGCTGATGGAGAGGTTGTTGCCGGCCTCGATGGTGTCGAGCGAGACGACGTCTCCGGTGACCTCGATCCTGCTGTCGTCCCCGAGGATGACCTTTCCGTCTCCCATGAGGGTGTCGAGCTTCAGGTAGGTGTTGTCTCCGCAGTAGGCCTTTCCGTCCACGTTGAAGGTGCTGAGGTCGTACATCGCGGGGAGCTTGCCCTCCTGGGCGGTGTACGTGGATCCGGTCTGGGCGACGGAGATCTTGTCTCCGACGACGATGTCCGCGACGAGGGTTCCGGCGACGTCGATGGTCTTCGCGGTGAGTCCCTTCTCGGCGGTGACCTTCGCTCCCTCGGGAATGACGATGTCCTTGTAGAAGGTGTAGTCGTTGGTGAGGCTGACGTCCGCGTCGGAGGCGAACAGGACGTTGACCCCCTCGGCGATGTTTGCGTTGACCCTTGCGAGCCCGGAGAGTGTAGCGGACGCATCGGAGGACGCGGCGTCGATGGCGCTGCTGACGAGCACTCCGCCCTCGGCGCTCTTGGTGAGGACGACGTTCTTGGCCTTGGCCAGCGTGACGGATCCGTTGCCGATGGCGATCTTTCCGCTGACGGAGGAGGCCTCGGACGCGTTGAAGTCGAATCCGCTGAGGCTCAGGGTGCCGGCCTCGAAGGCTCCGCCCCTGACGAATATGGTCTTTCCGGCTCCCATGAGGGTGACGTCTCCGACGGAGTTGTCGCCGTACATCTCGACGATGCTTCCGATGGTGGACTCCTTTCCTGCGATGTAGGAGAGGGGAGCGATGGTATTGACTCCGCCGTTCGTGAAGTACGCTCCCGCGATCTGCGAGGAGTACGCGCTGAAGGGCGCGTCGAAGACGAAGCATCCGTTGACGACGGTGGATCCGGAGGTTATGACGAAGTTACCAGGGTGGGCGTCGAGCATTCCGTTCACGGTGAGCTTGGCGCCGTTGATGACCTCGACGGTGTTGCCGCTTCCGATCTTGAGGGTGACGTCCTTGGGGATGACGGTGTCCTCGGATATGTAGACGTGGTTCCTCTTGATGTAGATCACGTCGCCAGGCTGCGCCTCCTCGAGAGCTCTCTTGAGGTTGGTGAACTTGGTCATGATGC
Organism: Candidatus Methanomethylophilaceae archaeon; assembly: GCA_017540825.1. Classification (GTDB taxonomy): domain Archaea; phylum Thermoplasmatota; class Thermoplasmata; order Methanomassiliicoccales; family Methanomethylophilaceae; genus Methanoprimaticola. The sequence goes on from JAFYAH010000049.1 coordinate 77,459, forward strand.
CGGACTCGACGAGGACGTCGCTGTTGACGATGGAGACGTTGGTCTCGCTGGTAGGGGTGTTCTCGAGGATCAGGGTTCCCTGGACGTCGATGGGGATGGTCCCGTTGCGGAAGACCCCTCCGTCCTTGACGGTGACGGTAGCCCTGTTGGTGATGGTGATGGAGTTGGCCTCGGTCATGTCGATGGTCATTCCCTTGGGGATGACGGTATCGGAGTCGAAGACGATGTCTCCATAGACCTTGATGTAGTCGGGATTGGCCGCGAGGGCCTTGTCGAAGGTCGTGTAGAAGTGGTAGTTGTCCTTCATGTAGTACACGGCGTTCAGAGCGATTCCCGGAGTGGTCTTGGACTTGATTACCAGAGGCACCGCGGTCTGCACGGTCCCGGTGACGGTGAGAGTGCCGGTACCGGTGATGGGCGCCGTTGCAGTGTTCTGGATCATGGTGACGTAGGAGGTCACGAGAAGAGCGGAACCGGGCTCCAGAACGACGTTCACGTCGGCGGGGAAGGTCATGTCGTCGTTGAACTGGACCTTCGTCCCTGCGACGGTGACGATTCCTGCCTCTCCGCCGTTGGCGGGGATCCCGGCAAGGGCGACGCTTTCTCCGTCAGCGGCGACGACGACTCCCTCGACGTTGCTGATCTGAAGCTGGAGGTCGTTCCCGGTGCGGAACGAGGCCGTTCCGTTGAGGTTCTTGGACTCGAAGGTCGACTTGTCGAGAGCCTCGACGTAATAGCTGGAAGGCTCGTCGCTGTCGGCGACGACCGCCTTGTCGTTGACTATGTTTCCGACGAACGCACCGTTGTTGGTGAAGGTTCCGTTGTTGACGAGGGCGGCGTCGGCTCCTGCGATCTGCTTGAGGGATCCGGAAGGCGAGACCACGAAGGACGACCCGTCCTGGATGGTCAGGCCCTTGAAGGATGCTACTCCGTTGACGGCGACGGCGGATCCCGACTCGGCGGTCAGGCCGTTGAGGTAGGTCCCTTCGTCGACGCTGGCGATGGTGAGCTTTCCGCCGTTCTTGACGGTGACCCCCTCGAGAGAGGCGGTACCGTTCTCGGCTATGGTCATGTTTCCGCTGACGGAGGCGGTCGCTCCCTCTGCGAGAACGAACGCGTTGGGCCCGTTGACGGACACATCGCCGCTGATGCTGATGGAAGCGCCGTTGTCCACGACGAACGTGGGCTGCTCGACGGTTCCTCCGGCGCAGACGACCTTTCCTTTGATGTCAGCGGTTCCGGACGCGATCTTGACGTAAGATCCGCTGTCGAGAGTGAGGGTCACCCCTTCGTTGACGGTGAAATTGTTGTTCGCCTCGACGAACTGGCCTTCCCTTACGGTGAGGTCATCATCGACGATTATAATCTGGCTCTCGCTGCCGATTATGCTCGAGCGGAGAGCGCCGTGGATGTACAGTGTCTCGACCTCTTCCGCATCAGCAGGAATAGCGATGGCGAGACATGACGCCACGACCGCCAGAACGGCGAAGATGGCAAGGAGCCTTCCCTTGCCTCTGAATGCATTTGCTTTTACGAACTCCATAGAACATCTGCTCCTATGAACCGGGACTCAGCGCCCGGAGGCTCCGACGCGCCGATTGGCGCACCGGACGGTTGGTTCGGGTCTAGCGCCCCGACTAGGGCATCCCAACCCGAGCGAACGATACTCTATGTCGCTCTTGATATTTATTAAATTATAAGTTCCTTAGAAAGTCGGCGGGGCGCGTCCGGCTTGGGATCCTTCGCGACGTCGACCTTCTTCCGCTGGCGGCCGCCGGTCTTCTTGAGCTTGCCCTGCCCCAGGGCCCATTCGAAGCTCTTCTGCTCGGCAGGGGTTATCAGGACGCGGTCCCCCTTGGCGTACTTCCTGCCGGTCACCCAGTTGGTGAACGGGGAGAGGACCTTGTACTCGTCCGCGTCCATCACGATCTCCTTCACGTTGGGCCTCCCTTTCATCTCGGAGTAGGTCCCGGCGAACGTCCTGACGCGGCCGTCGGCGACCTCTATCATGCTGGTGCAGACCGTGTCGAGGAAGTACCTGTCGTGCGTGACGGCTATTATGGTGCCGTCGTACTCGTTGAGGGCCTCCTCCATGGCGTGCTTGGCGGGGATGTCGAGGTAGTTCGTGGGCTCGTCCAGCACCAGGAGGTTCGTCTGGTCCAGGAGCAGGATGCACATCGCCACCCTCGCCCTCTGGCCGCCCGACAGCGTGGATATGGGGCGCTCCACGTCCTCCCCCTCGAGAAGGAACCTGGAGAGCATGCTGCGCGCGTCCCCCCTCCTCTCCTTGCCGATGATCTGGAGCAGCTGCTCCTCGGCGGTGAGCTTCATGTCGAGCCTCTCGTGATGCTGGGAGTAGTAGCCTATCTTGGCCCCGGGTGCCATCCAGAGCTCGCCTTTGGAGGGTATCTTCCCCAGGAGGGCCCTGACGAGGGTGGTCTTCCCCTCGCCGTTGGAGCCGAACACGCCGACCTTGTCGCCCTTCTGTATGTCCAGGTCCACCCCTTCCAGTATGGTCCTGCCTCCAAGCTCCACAGAGAGCCCCTTGGTGGTGAGCACGTTCTTGCCGGACTTGTGGGCGGCCTGTATCCTGACCGTTATCTCCCTGCTCTCCTCCGGCTTCTCCTTCTCCTCCATCCTGGAGATCATCTTCTCCCGGGTCTTGTGGGTCGTCATGTACCACTGGTCCCTGTGGAGCTCCTTCGCGATCTCCTCCTGCCTCCTCTTCTGGGAGGCGTACTTCCTGTACTCCTTCTCCATGCGGTCCAGGTCCAGCATCTTCTTCATGACGAAGTCCGAGTAGTTGCCCTTGTACTCCCTCGACTTCCCGTTGGATATCTCGAGCATCCTCGTCGCGATCTTGTCGAGGAAGTACCTGTCGTGGCTGATGACGAGGACGGCGCAATGGGTCTTCAGGAGGTAGTCCTCCAGCCACTCTACGGTGTTTATGTCCAGGTGCGAGGTGGGCTCGTCCATCACGAGGAGGTCGCAGTCGTCGGCCTGGACCACGATGCGCGACAGCATGACCTTGGTCCTCTCCCCTCCGGATAGGGAGTCCATGGTCCTGTCCATTATGTCTGGGGATAGCCCCACCTTCTCCAGAGCGGCCCTCTTGCCGCCCTCGTCCTCGACGTCCGACTTGGCCAGCTGGGCCTCCAGGTCCGCGCTCTCCTCCGCCAGCGCGTTCCAGTCTATGTCCCCGCCCTTGGCCATCTCCCCGTCTATCTCCGCCAGGCGGCGGCGGATCCTCTCTATGTGGCCGTAGGGCCTCCCGAGGACGTCCCTGACCGTGAACTCCGGCGACGACTCCGCGAACTGCTCCAGATAGCCTATCCTCTCGGTGTTGCGGGTCAGCTCCCCTGTGTCCGGCTTCATCTCCCCCAGCAGTATCTTCAGAAAGGTGCTCTTCCCGGCGCCGTTGACCCCTATCAGCCCTATGGCGTCGCCTTCGTTTATCTGGAGGCTGACGTCGGTCAGGACTTTGACGGGTCCGAATGCTTTAGCGATGGCCTGGGCTTTTAGGAGCATGCAGGGGGTTACCACCATCAGATAGATGATTCTTCGGTCGGGACGTGCTCGTCGGGAAGCCTCGTCGGCGCCGTGCGCCCGCCGGTGAGCTCGTCCAGCCTCCGGAGCAGCTCGTCCGCCCTGCCGGCCAGGACCCACGCCTTCACGTCCACCCTCTCGGAATAGGTGCACTCCGGGCGCCTGGCCATCAGGTCCCTGAACCTGCCCTCGAAAACGCTGTACCTGTCGTAGGGGAGCGAGAACGAGAACACGGCGCATGAGCGCATGGTGGCGACCTTCGCGGCGGACAGCGCCTCCGAGGCTGTTCCGGAATAGGCGTGCACCAGGCCTCCGGTCCCCAGGAGCGTCCCTCCGAAGTAGCGCACCACCGCGACCATCGAGTCGGAGAGCCCGGCCCCCCTGAGGGAAGCCATCATAGGCCTCCCGGCGGTCCCGGACGGCTCGCCGTCGTCGCTGAACCTCTCGTTCCCTCCGTAAGAGGCGGCGTAGCATACATGGGTGGCCTCGGGATGCCCGCTCCTGATCCTGGCGAGGTTCTCGGCCAGCTCCTTGCCGTCCCTGCACCCCATGGCCATCCCGATGAACCTGGACCCCTTTATGGTCGTCTCGGCCGCGCCCTCGCCGACGATCGCGCGATAGTCGCCGGAAGCCATGGTCTCGCCTATAAAAAATAAAGGGGTTTGGCGGCCGGAGCCGCTTGAGGTTCAGGCGTCCTCCTTGACGCTGCTCTCGGCATATGCCTGGGCATCGTCGAACTCCTTCTGGATCTCGGCGGAAGGCTCGGGGGTCGCGAGCGACACGACGACACCGACCGCCAGGGCTATGATGAATCCGGGCAGGAGCTCGTATATGCCGGTGCTCGCCGTGAGGAAGGTGTTCCACAGGATGACCACCAGGAAACCGGCGATCACGGAAGCCAGAGCGCCGTAGAGGTTCATCCTCTTCCAGTACAGGGACAGGATCATCAGCGGGCCGAACGCCGCTCCGAACCCGGCCCACGCGTACGAGACCAGGCCCATGATGTTGCTGCCGCCGTACAGCGCGAGGATCAGAGCCAGCACGGCCACGGCGACGACCACCAGCCTGGCGATCCACATGAGCTTCGAGGGCTGGGACTTGTACTTGTCGTACTTCCCGAGGATGTCGTTCGTTATGGACGAGGAGGCCACCAGGAGCTGCGAGTCGGCCGTCGACATGATGGCGGCCATGACCGCCGCGAACAGCAGCCCTGCGATGATGGGCGCGAACAGGTCCCCAGCCATCTCTATGAAGATGTGCTCGGCGTTGAAGCCCGGGGAATCCACCTCCGCCTCTCCGACGTACACCCTCCCGACCATGCCTATCAGGATGGCGGCGGACAGGGCGATGACGATCCATACGAGCGAGACCCTGCGTGAGACCTTGACCTCCTCGGGGTCCCTGATGGACATGTACCTGACGACTATGTGCGGCATGCCGAAGTAGCCGAACGCCCAGGCCAGCAGCGACAGGATCGCTATGAACCCCATCTGCGCCCCTCCGTCCCAGAACAGGTCGGTGAAATGGCTCACCCCCACGGACTCCCAGCCGGCCTCCAGGTTGCTCCAGCCCCCGAGGGAGCCGATCGCGGCCATGGGGACGACGAGGACCGCCACGAGCATCAGCAGGCCCTGGAAGAAGTCGGTCCAGCAGACGGCCTTGTACCCTCCCAGGAAGGTGTACACTATGATTATGACCGCTCCGACCCCCATGGCCAGCTCGAACGATATCTCCGGGAATATCGTCTGGAGGGTGACCCCGCACCCCTTGAACCCGGAAGCGACGTAGATCACGAAGAAGAACAGGATGATGACCGCGGAGATGAACCTCAGGTATCCCTTCTCGTCCTTGTAGCGGTTGGAGAAGAACTCGGGCATGGTGAGCGAGTTACCCGCGACGACCGAGTGCTTCCTGAGCCTCTTGGCGACGAAGAGCCAGGACAGGTAGGACCCCGCCGCGAGGCCGATGCCTATCCAAGCCTCTCCGAGCCCGAACAGGAGGACGGCCCCGGGCAGGCCCATCAGCAGCCAGCTGCTCATGTCCGACGCCTGTGCGGACAGAGCGGTGACGTACGGGTTCATCGAGCGCCCGCCGAGGATGTAGTCCGCCATGTTGGAGGACCTCTTGTAGAAGTAGAAACCCACTCCTATGACCAAGGCGAAGTAGACGATGAACGCTATCAGTACTTCGACATTCATTGATGCACCGGCCGTCGATTGGGCTTTATCACATAAATACGCATTGTTCGGCCGCATTTAAAGAGATACGAATATCGTAATGTTTTCTACGAGAAACAACAATATTAAAGGGTTTGTAAATGGTTTTACGCCGTTGCCGGCAACAGTTTCTGACGTTCAGGCGCCCTGCCTCTGCATGAACCTCGGGCCCTTCCAGTTGAGGTCGCCCAAGAGGTGCATGATGGCGGGGACGATGTACGTGCGCACGATCAGGGCGTCGCAGAGTATGGCGAAGCACAGCGCGAACCCGAACTGCTGAAGCATGACCATGGAGGAGAGCATGAGGGTGCCGAACGCCCCTCCCATGATGAGCCCGCATATCGTTATCACGGACCCCGTGTGCGTCACGGCGTGGTGTATGGCGTCGTCGTTGGACATGCCTTTGATGACGTTCTCCTTGATGCGGGTGGTCAGGAGGATGTCGTAGTCCATGCCCAGACCGAGGCATATGACCAGCAGGATCAGCGGGATCAGCCAGGTGACGTCCACCCCCATGACGGTCGTGAACAGGAAGTGCGTCATCGCCAGCGTCCAGCATATGCTCATCAGTATGGTCAGGACGGACCTGACGGGTATCAGATACGACCTCATGACCACGAACAGGAGGATCACTATGAGGACGACCACGAGGACCTCTATCATCGTGAACTCGCTGCTGACGTCCTTGGATATATCGTACATGACGGCCGCGGAGCCCGTGACCCACTTGTTGACCAGAAGGGCGCTGCCGTGCTCCGAGTTGACGTCCTTCATGAAGGCGTCCACCTTCTCCGAGGCGGAGTCTATGGACTTCATGGACACCGGGGCCATGGCGGCCGCCTGGGTGGAGAACGTGACGGTGAAGAAGCTGGCCTCCCCGTCCCCGGTCTTGACGAAGTCTCCCCCCAGAGCTCTGCTGGATGTGTTGACGTAGTAGTCTATGGAGGGGCCTCCGATGAGGACGAGCGCCTCGTCGGACATCCCGCTCTCGCGCATGGACGACACCGTCTGCATGACGTACAGCGCCTGGGTCTCCGGAAGGCTGGTCAGGACCGCGCCTATTATCTGCTCCCCGGTCGGGTCGGCGACGCCCTGGGACGCCAGATAGGCGATGGCGGCCTTGACGCTGTCGTCCCATACTAACGGCCCCGAGACCGAGGCCACGTTGGGGTCTTCCGCTATCGACTCGCACAGGCCGCCTATGTCCAGACCTTTGAACGTGTCCGTCCACGTCAGGACCTTCGTCCCTGGAGACAGCGGGTTGTCGCTGACGACCGCGAGAGGCTCCGAGGACTGTATAGGTATGTAGTTAGGCATGAACATGCCCAGGTCGGCGTACTGGCCGATGAGGTCCATCCCCTCTCCCGACTCGCCTGTCTGCATGGAGCTGATCATGTCGTACGACGTCTCGGCGTTGAAGGCCACATACGCCGCAGGAACCGAGACCAGGACGGTGGCGACGACGATCGCCTTGGCGTGCTTGAGGGAGAACCTCGAGGACTTGTCGAAGTACCTCTCCCCGAGCCTGCCGAACCATCCGAACCATCCCTTGGTCGCCTTTCCGCCTTCCTCGAAGGACTTCATCGAGGTCGGCCAGAATATCTTGTCGCGAACCAGCTCCAGTATCGCGGGGATGAGGGTGAGCGCCGCCAGCAGAGCGACCAGGATCCCCAGGGCGAGACAGAGCCCCATGGTGGAGACCATGCTTATGGAGCATATGGACATCACTCCGAACCCTATCATGACGGACGCGCCGGACGTCGCTATGGATTCCCCTGCCCATTTTATGGCGTCATGGAGGGCGCCGTCGTGGCCTAGCCCCGCGCGCAGCCCTTCCCTGTAGCGGGCTATGATGAAGATGCAGTAGTCGCACCCGGCGCCCATCATGGCGACCAGGAGCATCATCTCGGTTATGAAGAAGATGTTGAGCACCTGCCCTATCCCGAAGATCAGGGCCAGGACAACCACGAACGCCACGCCTATCGTCAAGGGCGGGGTACCGGAGGAGACGAACGACCTGAAGAACAGCCCTACGAGCACCAGTATCAGGAGCACCGTGAACGGGTCTATCCTTGAGATGTCCTCCAGCGCTCCGACCGAAAGATCGTTGGTGATGGCGGTGGTCCCGGTCAGATAGACCCTGACGTTCTCGAACGAGGATGCGCCGTCGCTCTTGATGTAATCCGCCTTCATGTCGGCTATGAAAGCCCTCAGGTTGCCTGTGTCGTCGATTATAGAGCCGTCATATCCCCCGTAGACGACGCCAGCAAGGATGATGCCCCCGCTGAGGCCCTCCTTGGTCTGCGCCCCCATGCTGACGAAAGGCTTTTCCAAAGAGAGCTTCGGATTGCCCTTGTCGTCGGTATAGAGACCGGCATGGTCGGAAAGATACGATATAAATCCTTGAGAAAGAATCGCCTCTTCTTTGGTGCTGTACTTCATCAGGATTATAGGCAACGACGAGGTGTCTATCCCGCTGCTGGAATAGTACTCGCTGATGATCTGGAGGCCTTTGACCGCCTCCGAATCCTCTCCTGCCATGTCGTTGACGTCATACTTCATGACTTCGCCGGACTTCAGAGCCAGCGGAGCCGAGACTATCAGAACGATGACCCATATAACGACGATAAGCTTAGCATGCTTGGTGATGCCATCTGCTAACTTATCGAATATCATGCGGAGAGAAACCTTTGAAAAGTATATAATTGATTCTTACAACAACGGTCGCCTTTTGACCTTCTGCTTGTACTTCACCTTTGCTGGAGCCGGGTACGCCCTCACTTTCCTTTCGCGGAACGTGGTTCCGTTCAGAGCCCTGATGACGGACGAAGCCGCCGCCGAATCGATCTCTACGAACGTCGACACGTTTCCGATTCCGATCCTGCCTATCTTGTCCTCTGTGACTCCTGACGTCTTCATGACGTACCCGACGATCTCGGTGCGAGAAACGCCAGCATCCTTGGGGATGTCCAGAGCTATTATCGTCAGATCGGCATCGCGGGGGGCCCTGTGGCCTCCTTTCGTCGCATTTCTGGCGACAGCGTCGATGCGCCTGATTGCGGCCTTGGTCGATTCGTCAGCATGCATCGCTTTGAGTTCCGGGTTGGATATTTGAAGCTTGGATATTTGCTTCCTGTTGACGCGCTCGATCTTCTTGCCCATATACTCCTCGTACGAAGGGATCCTCCTGTCCTCGCGAGGAGTCACGAAGGTTATCGCAACACCTGTCCTTCCTGCCCTCCCGGCCCTTCCGATACGATGGGTGTAGGACTCAGGATCGATGGGCGCATCGTAATTAACGACGCATTCGATGTTGTCGATGTCGAGCCCTCTTGCTGCAACATCTGTGGCGACAAGCATTTTCATTCTGTTGGCTTTGAATCCGCGAATCGTCCGCTCCCTTCTATTCTGGGGCATGTCACCATGAATGGCTCCGATGCTGACGCCTTCCTTGCTCATGCCCTCGTACAAGTCGTCTACCATCTTCTTGGTAGAACAGAACACGACCATCTTTGGATCGCCGTTCGCCATGATATCACGAAGGACGTCCATTTTAGCGTTCCTCTTCACCTCTATATAGTACTGCCTCACCAGCTCCGGAACCAAAGAATCGTGAGAAACAGAGACCTCGACCGGCTCCCTCATGGAACGCTCCGCAACAGAACGCACATCATCGGACAACGTCGCTGAGAACATGAGGGTCTGCCTATGCTTAGAGACCATGGATATGATTTTGTCCATGTCTTCTATGAATCCCATGTCCAGCATCCTGTCCGCCTCGTCGAGCACAAGCTCTTTGACGGCGTCGAAACGAAGATACCCCTTTCCACAAAGATCTATTATCCTTCCCGGGGTCCCGACAACAACGTCGCATCCCGCTTTTAGCCCTTTCACCTGATCGGCATAAGGTGCGCCCCCGTATACAGTTACGACAGCGTGATGCGTATATTTCGTAAGGGCGCGTATTTCGTTAGACACCTGCTCTGCCAGCTCCCTTGTTGGGACGACTATCAGCGTAGTAGGCAGCTCCGACCCCGATTTGGTGCGTCCTATAGCTGTTATAGCATAGGCCCCTGTCTTTCCAGTCCCCGTCTGGGCCTGACCGAACATGTCCTTTCCGGACATTCCCACCGGAATCGACTGAAGCTGTATAGGTGTCGGCTCGCTCCATCCCATCTCTGCAATAGCCTTGCATAGCCTCTTGTTGATGCCTAATTCACTGAATAGCGACATTTGAACCTCTGGATACAGAAGGGGTTATCAGAATCCAAGCTGTGTGTATAAACCACAATATATAAACCTGCCTAGACGGACGAATACTGGCACCAAACAGGATCATTACAAAAAGTTTATATCGAAAAACTAGAATGGGGTGGTAACCATGTTGCGGCAGTGGTGTAGGGGTTAACACTTAACCTTGCCAAGGTTAGACCTCGGGTTCGATTCCCGGCTGCCGCACCTTTGTTTATCTCATTATCGATTTGGTTGCCATTCATCTGAAAAGGGTCTCCCGGGAACATTCGCCCCCGGGAGCAGTGGTAGTAGGTTGTGCATGCGTCAGACTCGAGCCCGACCATTCCTGTTCCCGGTTACAGAGGCCTGCATGCCCAGGCCGATCCTAAGTATGTTCTTCGCCGCGTTCACATCGCGATCTATGACCAGACCGCACATCGGACATTCATGGACGCGGACGCCCAGGTCCTTCTTGACATAAAATCCGCAACCGGAACAGATCTGCGACGTATTCCTAGGATTGACGAAGACCACTTCGACACCTGCCTTTTCAGCTTTGTACTCTATCATCCCTACAAATGTTCTCCAGGCCGCTGTGCTCTGGCTTCTTCTCCCTGCATGGGTGCGGTAATGCCCGATCATCTTCTTCACATCGATGTCTTCCAATGCGATCATCGAATAGCTTCCGACTATCGCAGTAGAACGCTTGTGCATATCGTCTTTCATCTGGTTGTTGTAATGTTCGAAGAGATGGTCCAGCCTGCGCTTGTATCTCGTATGCTCTTCCGATCCGATCTCATAGGAAGCCATTTTCCGCTGTATCTTGATCATTTTTGAAGACATCCTATCGTACTGCTTCTTGTTGTCGTAGAACGTCCCGTCAGAAAAGGCTGCCAGATTGTTTAAGCCTAGATCGATACCTACAGGCTTTGCATCCCTTGTACGCTCGCTCTGGCAGCCTTCGTCGTTCTGGATGAGAAAAATCGTGGCATACCACTTTCCTGTGAGCGATTTTGTCACCGTGCATGAAAAAGGAGCGCCTTCCATAGGCCTGTGAGCCACGCATTTCACATTCCCTATCCCATGCAGCCAGAGCCTGCCGCCAGGAATCAGGCGAACGTCGCCTTTGTACCTGGGATACGTGAAAGAACAATACCTGTCCAGGTCTTTATCAGCAGGCAATGCGGCCGAATGATCTCCGCTGCTCCTCAATGACTGGAATCTGGAGAAAGCCCTGTGCACGCGAAGCGCTACGTCACCAAGGCAATCGGGAAACACCAGGTCCAACTGCGGAATCTCGAGCTTCAAGACGTATTCGCAGTACTCGTGAATGGAGTCCGAATCCAAGATCCTTCCATCAGCTTCGAACGCTCTTCTGCACATCTCCGCCTCCTTGTTATAGGCGAGCATGCATAGCTCCAGAAAATTGTCCATCTGCTTAGCCTGTGTCCTGTTTGGGTATAGCCTGTATCTCACGTTCCTGAACCTTGGCATGACACGCTCATCAAGAGAACATAAGAAAGCCGTTCTGCTTGCGAGATAAGGTTGTTAAAATAAAACCCGAGCCGAAGCCCGGGAAGCTGTTTTTCTTGAATCAAGAGCTCTTGGCGGCGCCGACGTAGCTGTTCCAAGCCTGTTCGAGGTCCGGCCTCTGGATGGTGTCCATGACATACTGTGCGAACTCGTCGCCGGTCGCTCCGGTATCCCTGCCGGTCATGACGAGCTTCTTCTCGAACTGGCAGCATATGTCGAGGGCCATCTCGAGCTTCCTTCCCTTCTCTCCCTCTCCGATGTGGTTCATCATCAGGACGACAGCCTTGATCATGCTGCAGGGATCGGCATACTGGGCCCTTCCCTCCGTGACCATCCTCGGAGCGGATCCGTGAATGGCCTCGAACATGGCGTACCTCTTTCCAAGGTTGGCGGAGCCTGCGGTCCCGACGCCGCCCTGGATCTGCGCAGCCTCGTCGGTGATGATGTCCCCGTAAAGGTTGGGAAGGACGAAGACGCGGAAGTCACTCCTCCTGGCAGGGTCTATGAGCTTGGCGGTGGCGATGTCGATGAACCAGTCGTCCCATCTGACCTGCGGATAGTCCTTTGCGACCTGCTCGGCTATGCTGAGGAACTTTCCGTCTGTGGTCTTGATGATGTTGGCTTTCGTGACGAGGGACACGTAGTTCAGGTTGTTCTTCGCAGCATAGTCGAAGCCCAGCCTGATGATCCTCTCGGTGCCCTGGGTGGTGGCGATGCAGAAGTCCATGGCCAGGTCGTCCGTGACGTTGAGGCCGTCGCTTCCCATCACATAGGAGCCTTCGGTGTTCTCCCTGAAGAAGGTCCAGTTGATTCCCAGCTCCGGCACGGACACCGGCCTGACGTTGGCGAACAGGTCGAGCTCCTTCCTCATGGCGACGTTTGCGCTCTCGATGTTCGGCCAGGGGTCTCCCTTCTTGGGCGTCGTCGTGGGGCCCTTCAGTATGACATGGCACTTCTTCAGCTCCGCCAGGGTGTCGTCGGGTATGGCCTTCATGACTTCTACGCGCCTCTCTATGGTCAGGCCGTCGATCTGCCTTATCTCGACCTTCCCGGCCTTTATCTTGTCGGCCAGGAGGAACTCCATGACCTTCTGTGCTGAAGCGCAGATGTACGGGCCGATCCCGTCCCCGCCGCAGACTCCTATGACGAGCTTGTCCAGCTTGGAATAGTCGACCCAATCGCCCTCGCCTTTGAGGACCTCGACCCTCTCGAGCTGCTTTCTCAGAAGGGCGCCGAATCTCTCCTGCGCCGCTTTAATGGCCTGTTCATCAACCATTGGTATCGTCCGCTCGTACGGATTTATCTTATTAAAAATCTGACCAGGGCCTTCGGACCGGGCCCTGGAGGATGAAAAGGTGGCCGCCCGCGCGGGAACGGCCGCTTGGTTCAGAACAGCTTGGGCTTCTTGCTGTTGTAGACGGCGTAGATCGCCCTGTAGAGCATGTACTCGTCCGCCTTGGAGGTCACTTCGACAGGGGCGTGCATCGACAGCACCGGGATCCCGATGTCGACGGTGTCGATGTTGTGGACGGATATCTCCGATGCGATCGTCCCGCCGCCTCCGACGTCGATCTTCCCGAGCTCCCCCATCTGCCACGAGACCCCGTCCTCCCTGAGGATGCTGAGGATGTAGTCCATCATCTCGGCGGAGGCGTCGTTGGTGCTGTACTTCCCCCTGGCTCCGTCGTACTTGGATATTATGGGGCCGTGGTTGAGGAAGGCGCAGTTCTTCGTGTCGTAGACCTCTCCGAAGGCGGGGTCGAACGCCGATCCCACGTCTGCGGAGAGGCAGACGGAGTTGCGCATGACGTGCCTCACCTCCGCTCCCTCCGCCTGGGCCAGGTCCTCTACGAAGTCCCTGAACAGATAAGACCTCATCCCGGTGACGCCGTCGGACCCGGTCTCCTCCTTGTCGGCGAAGATGGTGACCGTCGTGTACTCGGGGGAGACAGTGTCCAGCTCGGCCATGAGTTCGGCGTAGGCGCAGGAGCTGTCGTCCTGTCCGTAGCCTGCGACCATGGACCTGTCGAACCCCATGTCCCTGGCCTTGAAGGCGGGGACGGCGCAGAGCTCTGCGGACTCGAAGTCTGCCTCCCTGATGCCGTACTTCTCGTTGATGGCCGCCATGACGGCGAGCTTGACCTTGTCGGAGACCTTCTCGTCGTCGTAGGGCCACGAGCCGATGAGGAGGTTGAGCTGCTCCCCGTCTATGACCTTGGAGGCGGTCTTGGACATCTGGTCCTGGGCGAGATGGACCAGGAGGTCGGTTATGCAGAAGGAGGGCTCGTCCTCCTCCTCTCCTATCCTGACGACGACGGTTGTCCCGTCCGACTTCTTCACGACCCCGCGTATGGACAGTGGGACCGTGGTCCACTGGTACTTCTTGATGCCTCCGTAGTAGTGCGTCTTGAAGTAGGCCATTCCCGAGTCCTCGAACAGGGGATGCGGCTTGAAGTCCAGCCTGGGGCTGTCGACGTGGGCGACCGAGACGCGGATCCCTTCGACGATCGGCTTCTTCCCCTTGGTGCACATTATGATGTTCTTGCCGCGGTTGACCATGTAGAACTTCTCGCCAGCGGAGTAGACCTTCCCGCGGACGAACTCGGTGTACCCGCGATCCTTGAGGATGGGCAGGACGTACGCGACGGCCTCGCGCTCCGTCTTGTTGGACAGGAACTTCTTGTAGCCTTCGCAGAACTCGGACGCCTTCTCCAGCAGAGAGGGGTCCTTCTCGGCGAGGCTCTTCGGCTTTCTGAGCAGGTCTTCGGCCAGGAGCTGGCCCTTGGTCTTCTCTTCTTCCATGCCCACGTCATCGATGAACTCGGTACTTCAATATTCCCAAAGGGCCGGATGTGCGGCAGGACTCCACGGGAAGGCTGGAAATCGGAGGCCTGCCGCTGGACGAAGGCAGGGTTCTCAGAGCGCCCCTGCGCCCTTGGCCGCTTCGATGCAGGACCCGCATCCGTCCGCATGGATCCTGGGCAGGCCCGTCTCCAGGAGCCTGAGCACCTTGTCCAGGCATTCGGACATCGTCTTCACGACCATGTCGATGTCCACCGGCTCGTCCTTCCACACGTCGTAGTCCGTGACCGTGGCCAGGCTGCAGTAGCACATGCCGAGCTCCCTGGCCAGCTGGCACTCCGGGACGACGGTCATCCCGATGATGTCGGCGAAGTTCCTGAACATCATGCTCTCGGCCCTGGTGGAGAACCTGGGCCCTTCGATGCAGAGGTAGCGCCCGCCCAGATGGTATTTGATGCCCAGCTGCTCGGCGGCCTCGGCGAATATGCCGTTGAGGTACGGGCAGAACGGGTCCGCGATGGATATGTGGACGACCTTGTCGTCGAAGTAGGTGTAGTCCCTCTTCTTCGTGAAGTCGACGAACTGGTCGGCGATGACCAGGTCCCCGGGCGCGAACTGCTCCTGGAGAGAGCCTACGGCGCAGGCGGATATGACGTATTTGCATCCCAGCTCCTTGAGGGCCCACATGTTCGCCCTGTACGGCACCGAGGATGGCGGGTACCTCTCCTCTCCGGTCCCGTGGCGGAACAGGAACGCCACCTCCACGCCTGCTATCCTGCCGATCATGATCTTGGACGACGTCTTTCCGTAGGGCGTGTCCGGACGGACCTCCCTTGTCAGCTCGAAGGTGTCGGGGTTGTATATCCCGGTGCCTCCGACTATAGCGATCTCTGGCATGCCCACGCCTAGATTCTCTGCGTATATCTGTTTAACTGGGCTCGGACGGACGGTCAGGCTGCGCGCCTCTCCTCGTCGAACGCGTATGCCAGGATCAGCGTCAGGACCGACAGGGCCGTCCCGACGACCATGGCGAACCAGAACCCTCCCATGAACTCCTCCACGGAGAGCACCGAGATGAGCGCGCCCTGGGCGCCGGATCCGAGAGAGAACAGCCCCGAGTACAGCGCGGAGCCCAGCGCGCAGCCGAAGTATATCACGAACGAGACCATCGGGGAGGCCGCCCCCCTCTTGTCCGCGTCGACGCTGTCGATTATCCTGTTCCCCAGGGATCCACCTCCGAACCCCCATATCACGCCCAGGAGCACCACGGCGACCATCATTGGCAGAGGGGATTCCGTCCCGGCGAAGACCAGGGACAGCGACATCGCGACCATGGAGGCCGTCGCCAGTATGACGTAGTGCCTGTTCCCTTTCAGCGGCACCCTCTTCCCTATGGGAACGCACATAACCAGGGTCGCAACGGACTGCACGCAGAGCACGACGCCCGTCATCATGACGTCGTAGCCGAGGACCAGCTGCATGTAGAACGGAAGCAGGTAGAATACGCCCATCCAGCAGAGGTTGACCATCAGGAACACCGTGATGGCAGCCAGCGTGGCCGGCCTCCTGAACACCGACGTCTCCAGGACCGGCTCCCGGACCTTCCTCTCCCGGAAAGCGAACAGGACGATGAGCACTGCGAAAGCCGCCGACATCATGGCGGATGACGGCCCGAACCCGTGAGCCGGCGCAGACTCGATGACGTACAGGCCGAGCACCATGGCCGCGAACAGCAGAGCGGAGCCCAGGTAGTCGAAGCTGGACCTGTCGAGCCCGGGGTCCTTCGGGACCGACCTGATAGCAAGCGCGGCTCCGGCCAGGCCTATGGGCACGTTGAACAGGAATATCCAGCCCCAGTCCAGGAACTCGGAGAGGACGCCTCCGAGTATGGGGCCGCAGGCTCCCCCCACCGAGTATCCGAGCACGGATATGGACAGCCCCAGGGCGGTCTGCTCGCGAGGGAGGTGCTTGACCGCTATCATTATGCCGGAGGCGGAGAGCATCCCCGCTCCGATCCCCTGGGCCGCCCTGAAGGCCAGCAGCATCCAGAATGTCTGCGAGAAGGCGCACAGCAGCGACCCGACGGCGAAAACCGCGAACCCCGCGGTTATGATCAGCTTCAGTGCGCCCTTGTCGCACATCTTGCCGAACACGAGGATGAGCCCCGCCATCATCAGGAAGTAGACCGTGATGACCCAGGAGGAGTCGGCGGCGCTCACGTCGAAAGCGTCGGCTATGTCCGGCAGGACGGTGGTGACTATCGTCCCGTCCAGCCCGTCGACGAACGCCGCGAGGGCGATGACGGCGAACAGCATCGTCGTCTCCCCCTTCGTCCTAGCGAAGCGGCCTGCGCTGAAAGGGCTCATCGGTATGTTCGGCGCAGCGCCCTGATGGCCTCGAAGGGGGTCACGTTTATGGCCAGCTCTACCTCCTCGTCGGTCATGCCGGCCCCGCGCGCCACCACCCTCGCGGCGGCCTCGTCCATGAGGTTCTCCGGGGCGTGGGTGTCGGAATCGACAATCATCTTGGCGCCCGCCTCCCTGGCGACCTTCACGACGTGCCCGTTGGTTATGTTGTGGCCCATCCTCCCGGTCACCTCTATGAGGACCCCGTTCTCCTTTGCCAGCAGGGCCTCTTCGAGGGTCAGGAAGCCCGGGTGCGCGAGGACGTCTATGTCCGGGTTCTCCGCGGAGCTGCGGTTGGTGCCCTGCTAGACGGGCTCGACCACGGTCTCCCCGTGGACCACCACCCATTCGGCCCCGAACGACCTGGCCGCCTCGGCCACCTTGGCTATCTTGCACGGAGGGACGTGCGTTATCTCCACCCCGGGTATGACCCTGATGTAGTCCTCGCACAGTTCCGAGGCCTTGACGACGTTGGTGACCACCCACTCCACGTTGGTCATGTCCACGTGGTCCGTGATGGCTATCGCGTCGTGGCCGAGGACCATCGCCCTCCTGACCAGCTCCGCCGGGATCAGCTCCCCGTCGCTGTAGACCGTGTGGGTGTGCAGGTCGGCCCTCATTTCGCCCTCTCTGAGAGCTTGGCGTAGACCTTCTCCATGGGAAGCCCGGACTTCTCGATGGCGACCATCGTGTGGTATATCAGGTCCGCCAGCTCCCATGCCATCTCGCCCTCGTCCTTGTCCTTGATGGCAAGGGCGAACTCCCCGGCCTCCTCGATGACCTTCTTGCACATGCGGGTCTCGTCGGACAGCAGCTTGCAGGTGTAGCTCCCCTCGCGGGGGTTCCTGTGCCTGTCCTCGATGACGCGCTTGAGATCGGGTATTATGGCCATCGTGTTGGACGCGTCGCCGTATACGACCTCGTCGAAGCAGGAGGGGTTGCCGGTGTGGCATGCGACCCCGGTCTGCTCCACCCTGACGAGGAGCGTGTCGCCGTCGCAGTCGGTCTGTATGGACTTTATCTTCTGGACGTTCCCGGACTCCTCGCCCTTCTTCCAGAGCTTCTGCCTGCTCCTGGACCAGAAGTGGGTGTACCCCGTGCTCTTCATGAGCCCGACCGCCTCCTCGTTGGCCCAGGCCACCATGAGCACCTCGTTGGTGATCCAGTCCTGCACGACCACCGTGATCAGCCCTTTGTCGTCGTATCTGAGTTCTGTCATCTTACCACTATGCCCCTGTCCTTGAGGAACTCCTTGACCTCTGCGACCGTACACTCGTTGTAATGGAATATTGATGCGGCCAGCGCGGCGGAGGCACCGGTCTGCTGGAACACCTCTGCTATGTGCTCCTTGGACCCGCATCCTCCCGAGGCGATGACCGGTATGTCCACGGCGTCGGCGACGGCTGCGGTGAGGGGGATGTCGTACCCGGTCTTCACGCCGTCGGCGTCCATGGAGGTCAGCAGGATCTCCCCGGCCCCCAGGTCCTGGACCTTCTGCGCCCATTCCACGGCGTCTATCCCGGTGGGACGGGTGCCTCCGTGGGTGAAGACCTCCCAGCGGTCCCCGACCTTCTTGCCGTCGATAGCCACTATGACGCACTGCTTCCCGAAGTCCTTGGCGCATTCTGTTATGATCCCGGGGTCGCTCACGGCCGCAGAGTTGACCGAGACCTTGTCGGCGCCGGAGTTGAGCGCGTCCCTCATGTCCTGGGCGCTCCTTATCCCGCCTCCGACGGCGAGAGGTATGGTGAGGTTCTTGGCGGTCTCGGAGACTATGTCGAGCATCGTCTGCCTCGCCTCCAGGGAAGCCGATATGTCCAGGAACGTGATCTCGTCCGCGCCCTGCCTCTCGTACTCCATGGCGAGCTGGGGAGGGTCCCCGACGTCTCTCAGTCCCTTGAAGTTGATTCCCTTGACGACCCTGCCGTTCTTCATGTCCAGGCAGGGGATTATCCTCTTTGCCAGCATCGTCTAGCGCCTCCTATCTCTACCGTGTCCTTGGTGCTCAGCTCCTCGCCCCTGGGCCTGACGGCCTCCTTGAGGGCCTTCCCCATGGACTTGAATCCTGCTTCTATTATGTGGTGCTCGTCGAACCCGCGCATGACCACCACGTGGAGGGTCATGCCTGCGGACATGGCGAAGCTCCTGAAGAAATGGTGAAACTCGGGCGAGGGGCAGTCTATGTCCGCGTACGGCCTGTCGACGAGGTCCAGGGACGTCATCACCAGCGCGTCGTCCATGGGGACCACGGCGGTGGCCATCCTCTCTATGGGCTTCCCGTCCAGGGCCTGCTGGAGCGCCTTGCCTATGGTTATGGCCGTGTCCTCGATGATGTGGTGGTCGTTGTCGCCGTACGCGCTGACCTTGAGGTCGAAGGACGCGTACCTCGCCAGAGTCTCCACCATGTGCTTGAGGAACATTATGTTGCTCTCGACCTCGAACCTGCCTGTTCCGTCTATGTCCAGGTCGACGGAGATCTGGGTCTCCCTGGTCTTGCGCTCGATCCTAGCAGCCCTTCCCGACATTCTACCGTGCCCGCATAAGAGCCGGACGTTAATAAGCATGACCGTCCCGCGCCAGCCTGATGCGCGGACGTCGGTCGCGGGGATAGACTATGGCCAGGTTGGGGCACTCCATGCATATGCCGAGCTCCCCGTCGTAGCCTTCGAGCACGTAGAGGGCCCTGAGCAGACCGCACTCCTTCACGAAGCGGCAGATCCCGCAGAGGACCTCGGTCACCTCCTCGCCGGCCGCCACGCGGTCCGCCATCTGCGAGATCACCCTGTAGAAGTCGTTGCGGTACTCGCTCCTGTCTATCACGGCGTTGCCGCCCCTGAACCCCTTGAGGTACTGGGATACCGCCGCGCTGGTGACGCCGAAGAGCCTCGCCACCTGGATCTGGGTCATGTTGTGCCGGTTGACCAGCTCCTTCGCCAGCGCTCCTCTCGCGGTGGGGAGGATGTGGACGACCATGAGCTCGCAGGGAAGTTTCATCGGAACCAGGGATGCAATCCGCGATTGTCAGATAAAGGTTGCCACAGGTCTGCTCAGGCTTCCCAAGGGGAGTCCCATTCCCACGGGCGGATGACGTCGGTGTACACCGCCAGGCCGACGACCGCGCCCTCCGCGCCTGCCTCCGACAGGATCCTCGCGTCCTCGAGCGCGGTCACCCCTCCGGACGCGATGACGCCGCAAGGGCACCTGGATATGAAGTCCCTCGCCTGGACGGGGTCTATCCCCTTCCTCTGGCCCTCCACGTCGACGTTGGTGTTCAGCACGGCGGCGAGTGGCATGCCCTCGATGCGCTCGAACATCTCGGAGACCGTCAGCTCAGCGGACTCCTGCCATCCCTTGACGGCTATGCGCCCGCCCTTGGTGTCCATGGACAGGACGACCCTTCCCGGGAACTCGTCGGCGATCTCCGCGAGCCAGTCCGGGTCCTTGACTGCCTTGGTGCCCACGATGACGCGGTCGACGCCGGCGCAGACGAGGTCCTCGACGACCTCCCTGGACCTTATCCCTCCGCCTATCTCCACGGGGACGCCGCACTCCGCCGCTATCCTCTTGAACACGGGGAGGTTCCCCTCCGTCCCGAAGGCGCCGTCGAGGTCGACCAGGTGCAGATACCTGGCGCCCTTCTCGACCCACATCTCCGCGACGGAGACCGGGTCCGGCATGACTATCTGCTGGCTGCCGGGGACCCCTCCGACCAGCTGGACCACCTGGTGGTCCATGACGTCCACCGCAGGGATGACCCTCATACCAGCCCCTCCGCGAACGAGATGAAGTTCTGGAGGACCTTCCTGCCCGTGGCGCTGCTCTTCTCGGGGTGGAACTGGGTGCCGTAGGCGTTGCCCTTCCTGAAGAAGGATGCGAACTCCTTCCCCTCGTACTCCGTGGTGCCGATGCACAGGCCGGGGTCGTCGGGGCATCCGCGGTACGAATGGACGAAGTAGAACATGCGGTCGTCGACGCCGTCGAACAGGGGGTCGCTGGTGACGACCTCGTTCCATCCCATGTGCGGGAGGACCTCGGCGTCCATCGGCCTGACCCTGCCCGGGTAGAACCCGATGCCTGGGCTCGTCCCTTCGTCGCTGCCCTCGAAGAGGATCTGCATCCCGATGCATATCCCGAGCGCAGGAGTCCCGGACTCCAGCTTGGACACGATCTCCTCCCTGTACGGAAGGAGCTTCCGCATGGTCCTGTCGAAAGCGCCCACGCCCGGGAACACGATGCACTCGGCGTCCGCTATCCTGGACATGTCGGAGACGACCTCGACCTCCGCCCCGCACCTCTCGAGAGACCTGCATATGGAGTACAGGTTACCCACACCGTAGTCGGTGACCGTCACCTTCAGCGGCATTCCGCGATCACCGCCTCCATCTCGTCCAGGAGGAGCCTGTTCTGCTCCGCCGTCCCGACGGTGGTCCTTATGCAGTTCTCGGTCCTGCGCTTGGCCCCGAAGTCGCGTATCAGTATGCCCCTCTCCTTGAGGCCGGATACGAGGGCGGCATGGTCTACAGGAGACCTCGCGAGAATGAAGTTGGAATCGGACGGATAGGGCTCGAAGCCGAGCCTCCTCAGCCCTGCGGCCAGGACCGGCCTCTGCTCCCTGACCATGGCCACGCTCCTCCTGATGAACTCCTGGTCCTTCACGGCGGCGATGGCCGCCCCTTCGCTTATCATGTTGAGCGAGTAGGGGATCTTGACGCACATCATCATGTCGGCCAGCTTGGAGTTGGCGGCCGCGTACCCCACGCGGAGGGCGGCCATGGCGTACGCCTTGGAGAACGTCCTGAGCACCACCAGGTTGTCGAACTCCTCGACCCTGCGTATCATGGAGCCGTCCGCGTACTCGGCGTAAGCCTCGTCGACCACCACTATGCCGTCGAAGCGGGCGAGGACCTCCTCGATGTCCTTCTGCCTGAAGCAGTTACCGGTAGGGTTGTTGGGAGAGGGCATGATGGCCATCTTCGCGTCTTCCCGGACCATAGCGTCCACGTCCAGCTGGAAGTCCTCGGTGAGGTCCACAGCGGCGACGCTCCCTCCGTTGAGACCGACGAAATAGTCGTAGAGGGTGTAGGACGGCACCGGGACGACGCTCCTGTCCCCCCAGCCCATGAACGTCTTGAACGTTATGTCCAGAAGCTCGTCGGAGCCGTTCCCGGCGATGAAGTTGTCCGGCTGGAGATCGTACAGCTCTCCAAGGGCCGCCCTGAGCCCGTCGGAGTATGTGTTGGGGTAGGAGTCGAGGTCCCATCTCCCTTCCGAGAGGTACCTCTCCGCGGCCGGGTTGGAGCCCAGCACGTTCGTGTTCGTGTCCAGCCTGAGCTCGCCGTTCAGCTTGGGGTTGTAGTACTTCTGGAAACCCCTGGTCGTCTCTCTCATGATGCTCCTGTCGATCTTCAACTCGGTCCACCTGCCTCTCGATGGACATGGTCAGGATCCCCTTGGCGCCGGCCTTCTTGAGCTCGGAGATCGTGCTGTACACCTTGGAGGCGTCGATCACGGCGTGCACCGCTACGTATTCGCTGTTCCCGGCGAGGGGTATGACCGTGGGGCCTTCCAGCCCGGGTATTATGGCCTCCACCCTCTCCAAGGCCGGCTTGGGGACGTTGGCCATGAGATACTTCTTGTTCTCCGCGCACAGGACGCTGCGGATGGAGCTGACGACCTCCTCTATCTCGTTCTTCTTGGAACTGAGGGCCCTCTCGCTCGAGATCACCGCCGCCTGGGACTCGACGACGGTGCCGACCTCCACGAGCCTGTTCATCTTCAGGGTGGACCCGGTCGACACGAGGTCCACGATGTAGTCGGACACGCCCAGGTAGGGCATGATCTCGGCCGCCCCGGACACGACGATGACGCTGACGTCATTTCCGTGCGAGTCGAAGAACCTCTTCGTGATCTTGGGGAACGAGGTCGCTATCCTGCTCCCGTCCGGGATGTCCTCGACGCTCCTCACAGGGGAGTCCTCGGGCACCGCGACGGAGAGGCGGCAGTATCCGAACCCGAGGTCCATGACGTCTACCAGGTCGTATCCGGACTCCGCCACCTGGTCCAGCCCCGTTATGCCGATGTCTATGGCTCCCCTCTCGATGAACTCGGGAATGTCCTGGGCGCGCACGAACATGACCTCGACGTCCTGGTTGCTGGCCTTCACGTACAGCTTCCTCCCGATGTCCTCGCCCAGGCCCAGGCCGGCCTTGGTGAGCAGCTCGACCGCCCTCTCGTTCAACCTTCCCTTGTTAGGAACTCCAAATCTAAGCGTCATATGAATACTCCGGCAATATCTTTCGTATAATAGGCATATAGATAAGTCTGTTGTCCGGAACCAGGGGATATTTATAAAAATAAGAACCGTGGATGCGGGGCAGAGATGCCTGAACAACCTTTGAAGGCCTCTGAGCGCACCGTATACGAGGTCCTCAGGGATGCCGCCGCGGAAGATCCGGACCGCCCCGCGCTGTCGTACATGGGCGAGAGGACGTCCTATGGCAAGCTCCTCTCCCAGGTGGACCGCGTGTCCGTGTGCCTTTCCGAGAGGGGCGTCGTGAGGAGTGACTGCGTGTCCGTATGCCTCCACAACTGCCCGGAAGCCGTCGTCGCGTTCTATGCTGCCAACCGCCTTGGGGCAGTCGCCGCGATGGTCCACCCCCTGTCGTCCAGCGAGGACGTCGCCCGCTGCGTGGAAGACACGAAGTGCAAGGTGGCGTTCGTGAACGGAGCCTCCGCCCGCAGGTTCTCGAAGGCTATGCGTCCGGACGCCGGCTGCGGCCTGGTCCTGATCCCGGCTCCCGGAGAGGAGGACCGGCTCCCCGGGACGGAAAGCTGGGAAGGCTTCCTACGCGAGGCCGGGCACGGGACCCCGTACGAGCGCAGGTGCTCGCCGGACGACCCTGCGGCCATACTGTACACCGGGGGCACCACCGGGCCTAGCAAAGGCGCCGTCATCTCCAGCACGTCGTTCAACGCGTCAGCGGCAGGGATGAAGGAGCTGTCCGGGCTCTGCGAGACAGACCAGAAGATGCTCTCGGTGCTGCCGCTCTTCCACGGGTTCGGCCTCTGCACCGGGATCCATCTCCCTGTACTGCATAGAATGGAGACCATCCTGGTCCCCCGCTTCTCTGCGGAGTCCGTCATGAAGGCGATGGCGGAAGAGCGCCCCGGAGTCATCTTCGGGGTCCCGACCGTCTTCGAGAGGATCCTGGAGAAGGGCGTCCCGCCGGGGCTGGACCTTTCGTTCCTGACCGGCCTCTTCTGCGGAGGGGACGCGATGCCGGCCGAGGCCAGGCGCTCCATGGACCGCATGCTGGCGGAGCACGGGTGCAATGCCAGGATCAGGATCGGGTACGGATGCACGGAATGCCTCTCCGCGGTCACCATAACCCGCGAGGACGAGGCGCGCGACGGGAGCGTCGGAGTCCCTCTGCCGGGGTGCGAGGTCTCGATCGCGCCCATGGAAGGCCAGCCGTCCGGAGACGGGGCCGGGGAGATATGCGTGAGGGGACAGATCCTCATGACAGGCTACCTGAACCGCCCGGAGGAGACCGCCGAAGTGCTTCGCAGGCACGACGACGGGAAGGTCTGGCTCCACACCGGGGACGTCGGCAGGATGGACGAGGACGGCTCGCTCGTGTTCCTCAGGAGGGCGAAGCGCGTCATAGTGACTTCGGGGTACAACGTGTATCCCAGCGAGCTGGAGAGGTGCCTCGACTCCGACCCCCGGGTGAAGGCCTCGTGCGTGGTCGGGATTCCGGACAGCCTCCGCATCGCCAGCGTGAAGGCGTTCATAATACTGAAGGACGGCGTCGAGAAGTCCGTGGGCACAATCGAGCGCATAAAGGCCCGCCTGGCCGAGATGGTGCCGGCGTACGCCCTGCCGCGCGAGTTCGTGCTCCTGGACGCTTTCCCCAGGACGATGTTCGGCAAGGTGTCCTACAAGGACCTCGAGAACGACCCTTCCTATTCCGCAGACGTCGCTCCACGATTGGCATGAACCTCTTGTCGAGCTTGCTGGAGACGTCCTTTGTCCGCACGTACTCCATTATGCGCTCGTAGTCCTGGACGTAGTCCACCTCGGCCCAGAAGAGGTCTGGGACGTCCACCACGCTCACCGGCTCTTCGGCGAGGTTGTTGTAGAGGACGTTCTCCCACCACAGATCGTACTTCTCGTCCTTCACCATCCTGTCCAGCCTCTTCGAGAACGCCTCGACGCGGCCGGCGGTGATCTTCGCCAGCCCGACGTACTCCTAGTTCCTCTCGCCGATGTCCAGATCCTTCCCGAACTTGGATATTAGGCCGTCCTCGACGTAGAAGAAGTAGTCGCCGACCTCGTACCTGGAGCTGTCCGCGACCATCACTATGTTGCCAGGGGCATCCAACAGCCTGTCCAGGAGGGGCTCCTCCCAGAACACGTCGGCGTTGGCGATTATCGTGTCCTCGCCCGGGACCAGGTACTTCCTGGCGGTCCAGAGGGACCCGAGGCTGTTTGTGACCGAGTAGAACGGGTTGTAGCAGTAGTCGACGTCGTAGTCCTTTAGGCAGGAGCGGATGGTCTCGCAGTCGTACCCCAGGACGACGGTAACGTCGATGCCCCTCCTGCGGAGGATGTCCACTGAATGGGCGATGATCGGCACCCCGTCGATCTTCAATGTGCTCTTGGGGCACTTGAAATGCCTGTACATCCTAGTCCCCTTCCCTGCAGCCAGCAGAATAGCCCTCATGCGATCACCTGTAGTTCTTGAGAAGCAGCCCCGTGTCGAACTGCTCCATGAGCAGAGACGTCCCGTCCGCGGCAAGGACGTCGTAAGCGTCGTAGATCCTGTCGATGCGCTCCTTCAGGTCGGAGACGCTGTCGGCCACCACGAAGAACCTGCAGACTATCTGCTTGAGCGTGCCTGCGTCCTTCACGGTCTCCCCCACCTCGTAGCTGGGGTTCACGAAGACCACGCCTTCCATCTTCGATATCTCCTCCAGGCCGACGACCTTGGATATCGTCCCGGGCTCCATGAGCACCGAGAGCTTGCACCCGAAGCGGCCTCCAAGGAGCGGATCGGCCTTCGCAGAGATGTCGAAGTCGGCCATCCTCCCGTGGAGCGCGAAGTCGGCCATCATCCTCTTCGCGTCTATCCCGCACAGGTTCGCGAATATATGATGCTCCTGGGCGCCGTTCAGCCTGTAGCCGGACTCGTAGAACCTGAGCGTGCCGTCGTCGTCGGCGAAGCCCTGGAGGAACATGACCCCGTTCTTCACGCCGACCTTGCGGAACATCTCCTTGACCACGGCGTCCTCTGAGGCCATGTATCCCTTGGTGTACCTGGACGGGAAGACGTAAGACGTGGGGAGCTGGGCCCTGGACGCGCGCTGGTGGTTCGTGTAGCGGTCGCATATGCCGAGGAAAACTGGCTCGCCGTCCTGGAACGCGTAGTAGACGACGACCTCCTGCCCGGTCATGTACCTCTCGACGAGGACCTTGTCCAGCTCCGAGAACGAGAGGGCACCCTCGATCGCGGGGCGGAGCTCGTCGAACCCGTAGCAGACCCTGATCCCCCTGGATCCGCTGCTGTCCACGGGCTTGACAATAAGAGGGAACCTCTTGTCCTTGAACGAATCGACGTCGTCCAGCCCGTAGAGTCCTCCCTCGGTGGTAGGGACCCCGTTGGCCCTGCAGGCCTCTTTGAACGCGCTCTTGTCGGAGAAGAGGTCCAGGAGCTCCTTCGTGGCGTAGCACCTCATCCCGAGCCTCTCGCAGACCTTCTGGTAGGTGTCCATGAGCTCTTCGACTGCTCCGAGCATGACGCCGTCGGCCTTCTCCTTCATGGCGATCTCCACTATGCTGTCCACATCCGTGCCGTCGACGTCGTACGACGCGTCCGCGAACTTCTTTGCGTACGCGCGAGGGTTCATGTCCACGACGACGGTCCTAGCCCCCATGGACCTGGCTACAGTGACGAGACCTGCCGTCGCGGAGTTCCCGCCAAGGATGAGAAGGCATTCCATGCGCCTCGTATACGCTCTTCCCTAAATAATTATACCTGACGCGCACAAGTTGTTCGTAAAATCACAAATGTCACCGAGCACATGCGGGCTTGGAACAATGGTCCATGGACCGGGCGCGGTCGGCTGTCCCCCGTAGTAGTCGCACTGAAACCAATAAATCCTAAGATAATAATCACGAACTGTTCGATTCGACCGGCATCCGCAACAATTCATGCTCGATTAGGGCAGAATATGCTAAGATAGCAAGTAGGACCAAAAACCTCGCGATGAATTGGGCTTCAAGGAGGATAAAGATGAAAACCAAAGCGAACGTGAAGGCCAAGACCGGATCCACTGATGACAAGAAAACTACGCTGAAAGCGGCCAGGCTGGCGGCTTCGAAGGCGACTGTGGAGCTCTTCGACATCCTTCGCAAGACCAAGGGATCCGAGGCCAAAGAGGAGATGTTCAGGATCATCGAGCCATTCGCCATCTCCGGGTATCCTCCTGCGATGACCCGCCTTTCCATCTGCTACAGAGAAGGGTACGGGGTGGGGAAGGACCTCGGAAAGGCCATAGAATGGATGGGAAAGGTCGCAGATACGGGTTCCGAGGCTTCCGCTTGCAAGCTCTTCGACCTCCTGCAGGAGCAGGATCCGAAGGGCAACGGGAACAGGATGTTCAGCGCCATCGAGCCCTACGGTGAGACCGGCAAAGAGCCGGCCAGGATGCGCTACGCCCTCTCCTTCCTGAACGGGTACGGGGTGGAGAAGGACGTCAAGAAGGCCCTGGACATAATCGTCGGGCTCCTCCCCGTTGATCCGAAATGGACCCCCGACCTCTATCGCGCGGCGCTGGAGCACTACTACTCCGGAGGCAGCATCGTCGACGGCCTCAGCAGCCTGAAGCTCTATAGCAAAGTCGAAGACATAGCCAGCTCCCTGTCCCTGTTCTCTAAAAACTATCTGCTGGTGTCTCTGATCGAGTCGCATCTCGGGATCAAGCCCACGTACGCTGATGAGATAAAGGATGTTTCTAATAAAAAAGAATGCATAATGTCCGATTGCAGGATACTCTTCAACGCTTTGAAAACGATGAGGAGGAACGATCTTGTAAACTCTGTCAACATACCCCGCACCTTGAACACGATCCTGGATGCTGGGAGGTCCTCAGGCACATTGAATGACGATGACGTCGTGTCTCTGTTCATGTCCCTGAAAGCCGACGACGAGGACGCGGACGCCGCGCACAAAGCGCTGATGGCGCTGATGACAGACTTCGACGAGGAGTGCAAAGCCTGCGGCGCGTCGTACCACATCACCCATGGCGCCCTGCTGGGAGCGTACCGCCACAAAGGATTCATCCCCTGGGACGGCGACATAGACGTCTGCATGCTCCGCGAGGACTGCGACAGGCTGAAGGAGCATTGCGACCGCGACTCGAAGGTCGTGCTGTCGGAGACGCTCAGGCAGTCGGGAAAGGACATCCGCCGCATACGCAAAGCCAAGCATCCGGGGTCTGCCGCCGGCGGCCCCTCGATAGACGTCCTCGTCTGCTGCCCCATTGGCTCCTCCGACGAATGCGCCAAGAAGTACGCGGAAATCGACGAGTCGTTCCGCGCGAGGATCGCGGCAATCGTCGACGAGGACGTGGAGAGCAAGACCGACCCGAAGCTGGACGACAGGATACCTGCCATCTTCTCGGAGGCCGCCGAAGAGATGAAGGGATGCTCCGGCGACAGAAGCATGCTGGCGCTGGCTTTCGACAACCCACCGGGGCTCGACAGGAGCCTGATGTTCTCTCGCGATGACGTCCTTCCGACCGGCACGGCGAGGTTCGAAGACATGGACCTCCCTGTTCCGAAGAACGTCGGGAAAGTCCTGGAAGCGCTGTACGGGAACGTGCTGAGATTCCCGGACGAGATGTATCCGCGCAGGAAGGCGTCGCGGAAGCCATGATACGGAGCAGGTCCAAATGTCTGACGTCAGCGCCATGATGAAAAGGTCGAAGGACTACCTGAAAGGGAACGGCGTGGAGAAGAGCCGCGACAAGGCCCGCTACTGGATGCTCATGGCCTCGTACCAGGGCTCCTCTGAAGCCGCCAACATGCTGTACGACATGTCCCGCAGGACCTCCGACGAAGAGAAGAGGGAGGAGATCGCCCGCGTCATAGAGACGTTCGCGGAATCCGGCAACGTCGCCTCCATGGTGCGCCTGTCTCTGATGTACAGGGACGGCTACGGCGTCGAGCAGAACGAGCTCCTCAGCATGGAATGGATGAGGAAGGCCTCGGAGGCTGGTTACGAGCCTGCTGCGTCAAAGCTGTTCGACCTCATGGCGGCTTCCGACGACCCCAGGGTAAGGAACAGGGCCCTCGACGCCCTCGCGCCCTATGCCAAGTCGACGAGGGGGTCCACCGTGATCAAGAGGGCCATAGCTTACCGCGAGGGCTACGGGGTGGAGAAGGACCTGGACAAGGCCGTCGGAATACTCTCGGAGGCTTCCAAGTTCAAGAGGAAATGGAACGTGGAGCTGTACAGGTTCGCGGCGGAGCTGATCAGGAGGGGGCACGGGGTCGCCGACTCGCTCAAGAGGTGCCGCGTCGACTCCAAGGACGTGGACATGGCCAAGTCCCTCTCGCTCTTTTCCAAAGACCGCCTGTACCTGCCTCTGCTGGAGGCGTTCACGGGCAAGAGGTTCTCGTACGTGGACTGGGTCTCCCAGAGGCCCGATCCGATGGGGACCATGGCGGAGGACTTCAATACCGTCATCAACATACTCAACGGCAACCGCACCGACGACCTCGTCAGGCCGGCGAACGTGGCCGCTATGCTGAACGGGATACTGGCGCAGTCCAAGGAGCAGGGACTCCTCGACGACGAGGGGATCCGCTCGGTGTTCATGAAGGTCCGCATCGAGGACCCCTACCTCAAGCAGATGCAGGACGGGCTCACCACCCTTCTGGACATATTCGACAGGCTCTGCAAGAGCAACGGCATCAGGTACATGATCTCCTGCGGAACCCTCCTGGGAGCCTACCGCCACGAGGGCTTCATACCCTGGGACGACGACACCGACATCTACATGATGAGCGAGGACTACGCGAAGCTCTCCGCGATCCTCAAGGACAACCCGGTGCTCATGACCCTGGACCGCATGTACGCGTCGAACCTCAAGGGCCATGGGGTGAACTACGCCCACCAGGTGGTATTCAGGAGCCCGAAGCTCAGGATCATCCACCTGGGAGTCATGACCTTCGACTACGTCAAGTCCGCAGACGACGAGGGCTGGGAGATGTACAGGAGCTACATCGACGAGCGCCGCAAGAAAGTGGACGCGTACACCAAGGAGGACAAGAGGAGCGGCGTCGACCCTCTCTCCGACAGGAGGATCAGGGCGATCTACCGCGACGCGATGTCGAACTTCAGCAAGGACCTGGAAGGCGGGGAGAGGAACGCCGTGGCGCTGTCGTTCGACAACCCCATCGCCTTCGCGAAGAGGAAGCTGTTCGACTACGGCGACTTCTTCCCCGAGAGGGACATGAAGTTCAACGGGCTGATGCTTCCGGCCCCGAACCGCCCCGAGGTCATCATGGACAGGCTGTACGGGAACGTGATGCTGTTCCCTAGCAACCTCCTGGTCCACAGGCATGCGGCGTGGGACGAGGAGAACGCCACGTACATCAGGAACTATCTCGCCAAGCTGAAGGAAGAAGGGTACTACTGACAGCCCTTGCGAATGAGGATAAAACCGGGGGGAGACCCCCGGAAACGATTTCAGAGTATTCCCTTGGCCTTGGCCAGCTCGGCGTTGAGGACGGATCCGCCCGCGCCGCCCCTGAGGGTGTTGTGGGACATGACGAAGGCCTTGTAGTACCCGTTGCTCTGCCTGAGCCTTCCGACGGTGGACGCCATCCCTCTCGCGCGAGCAGGAGTTCCGGCCATGGCGTCGAACGCCGGCTGGGGCCTGTTCTCCTCCGCCCTGACGATGACGGGCTGGTCCGGCGCGGAAGGCAGCCCGAGCTTCTGGGGCTCGCCGCGGAATCCTGAGAGGGCCTTGGACAGCTCATCGAGGGTGGGCTGCGCGTCAAGGTCCAGGACGAGGGACTCGAGGTGCCCGTCGACGACAGGGACCCTGGCGCAGTTGGCCATGACCTTGAACCCAGCGAAGTTGAACTTTCCGCCGGAATACGTGCCGAGCATCTTTGCGAGCTCGCTTTCCATCTTCTCCTCCTCGTGGCTGATGAACGGGACCACGTTCCCGACCGCGTCGAGGGACGGCACTCCGGGATACCCTGCTCCGGAGAGCGCCTGGTACGTGGAGACGAAGACCTGCTTGAGGCCGAACGCCTTGTCGATGGCCACTAGGGGCAGAGCTATGCCCGTGGAGGAGCAGTTGGCGTTGGTGACTATGTATCCGCCGTCCTTGTACGTTGGCTGGTCCTTTATCGACTCGAAGTGGTCCGGGTTGACTTCCGGGATGAGTATGGGCACGTTAGCGTCCATCCTGTGGGATCCCGCATTGGTGAAGACTGCAACCCCGGATTCGGCCAGCTCGGTCTCCGTCGGACCGGCGAGGTCGGAGGGGATGCCGCTGAAGGCTACCCTGCAGCTCTTGGATATCTTCGCTATGTCCATGACCTCGATCGTCCTGTCCATGGTGTCGTCGAGGTATACGTGGTCCCTGACCTTCAGGACGTCGCGGAGCTTCTTCCCCTGCGACCTCTCGGACGCGTACAGGCCCTCTATCTCGAAATACGGGTGGTCCTCCAGCATCTGGATGAATCTCTGTCCGATCATCCCCGTGGCGCCGAGGACTGCAACGCTTATCTTGCTCATTTCTTTGGCACATCCTGTTGATGACGGCCGGAATCGCTGGTTCTTAATAAATATATATTGAAAGTATAGACGGCCCATCTGCAAGGCTTGCGGCAGGAAGATGCCCCGGGATCGGCTGATAGTCGCCCGCAATAGCGCCCAGACGTCGATAATCGAGCGAAATGCGAATGGCGCCCTGCGTACGATCGGAGCCGTGACAAAAGCGCTGAGCATGTCATGCGCTTCATTTTATAGAACCGACCAAAATTGTTTGGCATCTTAGGACCAGCGGTCCTTCGCCATATCGCGACGCTGCCGATGTTCGCAGAAGATCGTCGCGTATGCCGGAGACGGCTGCG
This sequence comes from Candidatus Methanomethylophilaceae archaeon, assembly GCA_017540825.1. Classification (GTDB taxonomy): domain Archaea; phylum Thermoplasmatota; class Thermoplasmata; order Methanomassiliicoccales; family Methanomethylophilaceae; genus Methanoprimaticola. Next base: position 109,351 of record JAFYAH010000049.1, read on the forward strand.
ACGACTACTTTACGAGGAGACTCTGAAATGGACGTAAGACTGGAGCTGCCTCTGCTCAAGTGCACCGGATGCAGCGCATGCGAGAGCGTATGCCCTAAAGGCGCCATATCCATGGACATCAATTCCCAAGGATTCGGAAAGGGGTTCAGATACCCGCATGTAGACGCGAGCAAATGCATCGAGTGCGGCAAATGCGTGAAGACCTGCCCTGTGTTGAACCCGAGCTATTCGGGGGACAAGAAGCCCAAGGTCTATTCGGTCAAGTGCCCGAGCCATCAGATGAAATGCGCGTCCGGAGGAGTCTTCGGATTCCTGGCGGACCGCTTCCTGAGCGAAGGCGGCGGTGTGTGCGGAGCGGCCTTCGACGAAGGGTTCGAGCTCAGGGAGAGGTACGTGGAAGACCCCGAGGGGCTCCCTCCTCTGCTGAGCTCCAAATACCTGCAGTCCTACCCGGGCGACGTCTACTCCGAGATCGAGAAATCGCTGAAGGCCGGGAAAAAGGTCCTGTTCTGTTCCACTCCCTGCCAAGTAGCAGGCTTGAAAGCGTACCTGAAGAAGGCCCCCGGCAACCTGTACTGCGTGGACCTGCTCTGCCGCGGGGTGCCGTCCAACGAGCTTTTCAAACGCTACCTCCACGAGACTTTCAACGGCGACATCGAGAACGTCGGCTTCCGCAGCAAGTCGGTCGGCTGGACCACCAGCATGACCATATCCCGCCCGAACGGCAAGGAGGAGGTCTACAGCAGAAAGGACGACCCATACATCCGCCTGTTCGAGAGCTGGGCGTCTCTTCGCGAATCCTGCTACGAGTGCCCGTTCAACCGCATCCCGAGGCAGGGCGACCTCACGATAGGCGACCATTGGGGGGTCGGCGCAGAGAACCGCAACAGGAAGGGCATCAGCATTGTCCTCGTCAACAGCAAGAAAGGCAAAGAGCTCCTGGACATGATCGAGAAGGGAGGGAACTCCGTCATCGAGACAGACATAGAGTCAGCCAGCGCCCGCAACAGGGCGATGACCAAGCCGACGGCGAAGCCCAAGGCATACGCCAAGCTCCAGGCGGGGCTGGAAAGCCTCAGCGTATCAGACGCCCTCTGGTACGCCGGGCTCGTCAAGAAGGACGTATGCATGGTGCTCATGTCCAACCGGAACTTCGGGAACAACCTGACCAACTGGTCCCTCTACCGCACGATAAAGAGCATGGGCTACAGCGTGGTCATGACGTCCAGGAACAGGACCCACAGGATCTCTCCGCTGTTCCAGAAGAACCCTTACCGCCCCGACGAGTCCTTCGTCCTGGACCCGTACCGGCTCAACGACCTGTGCAAGGTGTTCCTCGTCGGATGCGACCAGACGTTCGCGCCCATGGGCATATCCAAGGAGCGCGTGACCCTCCTCCCGTGGGTCCGCGGGGACAGGTACAAGATGTCGTACAGCGCCTCCCTGGGGAAGTCGGTGTACGAGGACGCCACGGAGGACCAGATCAAGCAGTTCGCATACCTGTTCAAGCGCTTCAACGCCGTCTCCGTGAGGGAAGCCAGCGGGCCCGGCCTCATGCGCGAGACGTTCGGCGTCGACGCCGAGTGCGTCATGGACCCGGTATTCCTGTCGACGGCCGACGACTACCGCTCCCTGGCAGCGACCAGCAGGATCAAGGCGCCTCGCGAGAAGTACGTCCACTGCTACCTCCTGGACCCCACCCCGGACAAGGTCGCTGAGGTGAAGAGGTACGCGAAGAGGATGGGGATAAAGAAGATAACCTGCATAGTCAACAAAGGCGAGAGGACGCCGATAGAGGGCTTCGAAGTGCACAGGGCGAGGGTGGAGTCCTTCATAGAGCTGCTGGACAAGAGCTCCCTGTTCGTCACGGACTCCTTCCACGGCTTGTGCATGGCCATGATACTGAACAAGAACTTCTATGCACTCAAGGTCAAGAAGATAAGGGGAGAGGAGCGCTTCAGGAGCATCCTGGGCCTGGTCGGCCTCGAGGACAGGTGGGCGTCCGTCGCCGAGCCGAGGTTCGACGACATCGACTACGGCCCGGTCAACAGCATTCTGGGGAAGGAAGTGGAGAGGTCCAAAGCCTGGCTTAAGGAGCACCTGGAGCAAGGAATGGCGTTCGACGGGCCCCTGGATGCGTACGACATGCAGCTGGTGAACGCGGACCGCGTCATGAGCTTCCAGAGCGCGTCGTTCAGGCAGGCCTCGTTCGCCATGAACGCCGACTGCAGGTCCTCGGAGGTGTTCGACCCCTCGGTGTGCGCCTCCATCGGGAACAGCTACCACGCCGGGAGGAGCGTCCCCAAGGACGACTCGAAAGCCATAGAGTGGCTCAAGCGCGCATGCATGTCCGGCGACGTGCCTTCCATGGTCGCGCTCCGCCGCATCCTTCGCGGAAGGGACGACGAGGAGTCCAGAAGGGACCTCCTTTCGACGACCAGATAGCTGGCAGACCTGCGGGCGCCGGGCCACGGCCTGATGGTGGCCAGGCTCTACGAGGAGGGGTCATGCGTGGAGAAGAGCCACGAAGACGCGGTCAGATGGGCGGGATCCGCCGAGAAGCTGGAGGCGTACATGGCCATGATCTCCCCGGACGGCGAGGACGACGGCGAAGAAGCATCCGAGTTCCGAGCGTGACGAATCGTCGAACGAAGTTCCTGAAAGCGAGCGCAGACGAGGCCAGCACCGAGGGCTGATGCCTTCGAATCCAAGACAGCGGCATACGGCCGACGCTCCCCTCGCTTTCCGACGAGAACGCAGGTTAAAAGAACAGGCTGAGCTATGCGGGAGCATGCCTCCCTGTTCCGACACTTGCATCATCTGCGAGAGGAACGAAGGGACAATCCGCACCAAGGACGGCCTGGTATGCAGGGAATGCATGCCCGATGACCTGATACCGAAAGCGCTCTCCTTGGGAAAGAACCAGATAATAGTATACGCCAGGGCGCACAGCGGCAGGAAGCCTCGCGTGGAGAGGAACTGCACCAAAGCCTTGGACGATTCCGTGAGAAGCCGCAGCAGGGCCATCTCCCAAGGGACCGGGATCACCCTGGCGGAGGCGCTGAACGACGTCATGGCGCGCTCCCAGAGCATCGACATAGTGGTGTCGTTCATCAGGATGTCCGGGCTGAACCTCCTAATCGACGGGCTCAGGGACGCGGCGGAGGCCGGCAAGAGAATCCGGGCGATAACCACCGCGTACATGGGCGCCACCGAGTACGAGGCGGTCGCGGAGCTGTCCGACCTTCACGGCGCGGAGGTCAGGATGGAGCTGAATCCCGAACGCTCCCGTCTCCATGCCAAATGCTTCCTCTTCACCGCATCGGACGGGAGAGGGACGGCTTTCATAGGGTCGGCGAACATATCGGAGAGCGCGCTGACGACCGGTGAGGAATGCGTTGCCATGATCAGGGAGGAGGACCTTCCGATGGTCTTCGAGGACCTCCGCTCCGAGTACGAGAGGCTGTGGTCGTCGCCGCTCCTGGAGAAGGTGACGAGGGACGACCGCGCCAGGATAGAGAGGGCTATCGAACGCAGGGGGAAACGAGCAGATGAAGATGAAGTTGGAGCTGGAAGTGAGCAGGATCGGGTACGTCCTTTACAGGAACGGGATGAACCCCGTGCTGACGGCCACGGCGGAGGCCGGGGAGGACGTCAAGAGCATAGAGTTCACCCTGAGGTCGGAGCCTCCGTTCGTCACCGCCCCGCCGTTCAAAGCGGACGGGATAGCCGGCGGCACGAAGCTTGACCTCAGAGAGCATCTCAAGGTCGCCCTGGACCCTTCCCTCCTGATCTCCGCCGCGGACACCGCCCCCTGCCGCATATTCATCGAAGCCTCCTCGGAGGACGGCGAGGCCGTTTCCGAGTTCTGCGACACCGAGGTGCTCCCGTTCGAGTTCTGGCCAGGGTTCGAGTACCCGGACCTCGTAGCCTCGTTCGTCACCCCCAACGCCGAGTGCCTGGCCGAGATAAGGTCCTCCGCCTCCGACGTCCTCAGGGAATGGGGCATGGACCCCTCCCTGGAAGGATACCAGGGAGACAGGAACCGCGTATCCGCCATGGCGGCAGCGGCCTTCGTGGCGATCCAGAGGATGAACGTGAACTACGTGGTCCCTCCGGCGGGGTTCGAGACCTCCGGCCAGAGGATAAGGCTGGCGGACACCGTGACCTCGTCGAAGGAGGGCACATGCATAGACATGGCGGTCCTCTACTGCTCCGTGCTGGAGTCGATGGGACTCAACACGTTCGTGTTCCTGGCGAAAGGCCATGCCTTCGCAGGGTTCTGGCTGGTTGACGAGCACATGGCGGACACCGTGTCCGTGGACAGCTCCGCGATCACCCGCCTGGTCCGCAACAGAGACGCCTGCGCGGTCGAGTGCACGCTCATGTGCGCCCCGGGAAGGGAGACCTTCGACGAGGCCTGCAGGAAGGCCCTCGAGAGGCTGGACGACACCGACTCCTTCATCTGCGCGGTGGACGTCAGAAAGGCCCGCAACACCATCGCGCCCCTTCCGACCAGGCGCTTCGAGAACGGAGTCTGGGTCGCCGACAGGGACGAGGATACGCACAGGGCGGCCGCCCCGAAGTCCGTGGGCGAGGTCTACGAGGAGGCCGAGGAGAGGCCGCTCACCCGCGTGGACATGTGGAAGCGCGACCTCCTGGACATCTCCAGCAGGAACCCGCTCGTCAACATGAAGGTCGGCGCGAAGGCTGTCCCTCTTCTTGTCTCTGATACGTCCCTGTTCGAAGACCTGTTCTACAACGGCGAGCAGCTGCTGATCATGCCCAAGCCCCAGGACTGGGACGGGGCCAAGACCTACGCCGAGAGGCCGTTCGAGACCGAAGCCTACGTAGGGAACTACGCCAGGTCCTGCGCCGAGGAGATCGGCAGGGGATGGGTCAGGACCCCCCTAACAGAGGCGGAGACTCTGTCCTCGGTGAAGTCCATCTACCGCCTGTACAGGAAGGAGATGGAGGAGAGCGGCTGCAACTCCCTGTTCGTTACCGTGGGGGTGCTCAGATGGTTCGAGGAGAGGGGCGACAGGATCCCTCGCTACTCGCCCCTGATACTGATCCCGGCGGAGCTGGTGAAGAAGCAGAAGGGCTACGCCGTCGTGAGGTACGACGAGGAGGCGGTGTTCAACGTCACGCTGGCCGAGAAGCTTCGCCAGGAGCGCGAGATCACGATAACCGGCATAGACCCCCTCCCCCTGGACGAGAACGGCGTCAACGTGGACCGCGTGTCCCAGAACGTCCGCAGATGCATCGAGGGGCAGGAAGGATGGGAGGTCCTGGACGGGGCCGCCCTCGGGGTGTTCTCCTTCAGCCAGTACGCGATGTGGAAGGACATCGACAAGAACATGGACAGGCTGAGAGAGAACCCCGTGGTGGACGCTCTGGTGTCCGGAGGGATATACCGCGCCGACCCTGCGCTGAGCGCCGACGCCGACCCCTACCAGCTCTGCCTGTGCGTGGCCGCTGACGGCTCCCAGATCAAAGCTGTCAGAGCCTCCGGGGAGGGGAAGACTTTCGTCATGCACGGGCCGCCGGGAACGGGCAAGTCGCAGACGATCACCAACATCATATCCAACGCGATGTACCAGGGCAAGACGGTCCTGTTCGTCGCCGAGAAGAGGGCCGCCCTCGAGGTGGTCCAGAAGAGGATGGACAAGATAGGCGTCGGGAACCACTGCCTGGAGCTGCACTCCGACAAGACCGAGAAGACGAAGGTCCTGGAGCAGCTGAAGAGGGCCATGGAGCCCTGCAAGGAGTGCGACACGTCGAAGCTGGACGAGACCCTCGCCAAGCTGGACGGGATGAGGTCCAAGCTGGACTCGTACGTCTCCGACCTCCATAAGAGGCGCGAATGGGGCTTCAGCGCCTACGAGTGCATATCCCGCTACGAGGCCTACGACGTGAAGGGCGCGAAGGACCTGAAGGTCTCCCCCAGCACCGCCGTCAGGATGCGCCCGGAGACCATAGGAAACCTGGAGGACGACATCCTGAAGGCCCACCAGGCCTACGGAATCGCCAGCAGCATGTGCGACACCGGCCAGCTGGAATCCATACACGTCGACTTCCCCACGGCCTCCCTGCAGTACGACATCGAAGAGGCCATGGACGAGGCGATCGCCGCCGCGGACGAGGTGGAGGCCCTGGGCGCCAGGATCTCCGGCCTGGGGCTGCCTCAGGACGCGGAAGCCGCGAACAGGATGGTCGAAGCCGTCCTTGCGGCCGACCCGGAGATGGCCTCCGACCCCAGCCTGAGGACGATCCCCGACGTCGTGCCCAGGGCCATCGAGCTGATGGACGACGTCTTCCCGGCGTTCTCGTCCTGGGACGCCCGCGAGGTCCGCCCCGACCAGGCGTCGAGGATGCTGAAGGCCTCCGAGGACCTGGAGAGGCTCCTGGCCATGATCATGGAGCGCGGATGGCTCCCGAAGGACTGCGCGTCCCATGCGGCTGCCAGGGAGGTTTCCGGATTCTGCTCCAAGATCCTGTCCATGCGCTCGGACATGTACAAGATAGAGACGAAATGGAGGCCGGACGTCTACGACTTCAACGGCAGATACGACGTCCGCAGGAACTGGCACGACGCCAACGGGAAGATGCTCTTCAAAGGGGGAGCGAAGAAGAAGTTCATGGCCGACGTCTCCGTGGTCCTCCGCGACTCCGGCACGGACTTCGACAGCCTGTCTGGAACGGTCGAGCTCATAGCCAAGGTGTCCGGGGACTTCAGGGCCCTCTCCTCTGTCCCGAGGTCCATCGGATCCAGGTCCAACGAGACCGGTTCGGAGAGGAGCAGGCTGGAGGACGTCCTCCGCCGCGCGTCGGCCACGCTGTCGTCCGCGGAAGCAGCCGGGCTGCCCCCTGAGGAGCTCGCCAGGCTCCGCGAGGCCATCGGCACCTCCATGGAGAGCATAGAGCTTTACAAGGCGGCCTCCGAGAGATGGACCGCCGCCCGCGACAGGCTGGCCTCCGTCATGAAGACCGACGCGGAGATCTCCACCCCTGCGGGATGCAAGGCGTACTGCGAGTCGGTCCGCCCGCACCTGGGAGGCGTGTTCGACTGGGCGAACTGGAACTACTACGCCGCCAAGCTCTCCGAAGAGGGCCTGAGCTCGTCCTGCGAGGCCATAAGGTCCGGGATGGAGGCGGAGGACGTCGTCAACTCCACCTACAGGTCGATCTACAAGACCATGATCAACATCTGCAGGCAGGAGTCGGAGTCGCTGCGCATGTTCAACGCGTCGACGTTCGAAGGGCTCATCGAGAAGTTCAAGAAGCTCGACTCCTCCTACACCGAGATCAACAAGAGCATCCTGAAGTACAGGCTCTACAAGAACATACCCCGCAACATGGACAGCTCGGTCCCCGACTCGGAGGCCGGGAAGCTGTACAAGGCCGTCAGCGGTACCCGCATGAAGAAGTCCATCAGGACCCTTCTGGGGGAGATACCGCACATGCTGCCCAAGCTCTGCCCGTGCCTCCTGATGAGCCCCCAGTCCGTCGCGCAGTACATAACCATGGACTATCCCAAGTTCGACCTGGTCGTCTTCGACGAGTCGTCCCAGATAACGACCAGCAAGGCCATCGGGTCCCTGGGCAGGGCGAAGGCGGCGATCATAGCAGGCGACAGGGAGCAGCTCCCGCCCACAAGGTTCTTCCAGAAGAAGATAGAGGCGGAGGAGGGCGAGGAGGACATAGAGGACATGGAGAGCTTCCTCGAGGACTGCCTGGCCCTGAACATGCCGCAGACATATCTGGAATGGCACTACCGCAGCCAGCACGAGAGCCTGATCGCGTTCAGCAACAAGATGTTCTACGACAGCAAGATGCTCACCTTCCCTTCGCCGAACGACCAGGAGACCCGGGTCGGCATGCGGTTCGTGGAGAACGGGGTGTACGAGAAGGGGAAGCGCTACAACGCCATAGAGGCGGCGGCCGTCGTCGACGAGGTCTACAGGCGCGTGATGGACAGGAAGTACGCCGGCGAGAGCATAGGGATCGTCGCTTTCAGCATCAGCCAGCAGAACTGCATAGAGGACGCGATGGACGATATGGCCGCGAAGCACCCCAAGTTCTACCAGAGGCTGAGCACGATGTCCGAGGAGATGTTCATAAAGAACCTCGAGACCGTCCAAGGGGACGAGAGGGACGTCATCCTGTTCTCCATCGGATACGGGCCCGGAAGGGACGGCACCGTCGCCCAGTCCTTCGGCCCGATAAACCGTCCCGGCGGAGGGCGCAGGCTCAACGTTGCCGTCTCCCGCGCCAGGTACGAGATGCTCGTGTTCTCGTCCATGAGGTACACGGACGTCAAGCTCACGCCCACGTCCAGCACCGGGGTCCGCAGCATGAAGGAGTTCCTCAGGTTCGCCGAGAACAACGGGCGCTTCGGGGACCAGGACCGCACCAGGCCTTCGGAAGGGATGTCCTCCATCATCGAGGACATCGCAGCGTCCTTGAAGACCATCGGCTACTCGTCGCACTTCGGGATAGGCAACTCGGGATTCAAGATCGACCTGACCGTCCTGGACCCTGACGACCCCGAGAAATACATATTGGGGATCCTGAACGACGGAGACTCCTACAGAGCCTCGGACAACACCAGGGACAGGGAGTTCGCGAGGGCGGACGTCCTCCTCAGGCTAGGATGGAACATAATGCACGTCTGGTCCGTGGACTGGTACTTCAGCAAGAAGCTGACGCTCAAGAAGATCGCGGACAGGATAGCGGACATCAGAGCCAAGCGCCTGGAGGCGGCGGAGAAGGCGGAAGAAGAGGAGCCAGAGGAGGTCGTCTCTGATGTCCCTGATGAGATCTCTGATCCTGTCTCTGATGAGGCCCCTGACGCTCCTGCCGAAGAGCCAGAAGAAGGGGCTCCCGTGGACACTGGCACAGAGCCGGCGGAAGCAGAGCCCGAGCCCAGAAGAATCCCGTACTTCCCTCCGGATCTGCCGGCTTTCAACGTATCCGCAGACGCAGCGATATTCGACAGGATGACCGTAACTGGGATCGCAGGCAGGATAATCAGCCTGGAGTCGCCGGTCAACGAGGAGCAGCTCCTGAGCCTGTACAGGAAGAGCGCCGGGATCAAGCGCCTGATGGAACAGAAGAGGAACGTGCTCGTAGGAAACCTGCGCACAGCGTTCAGCCCGGAGATGCGCGACGAGTTCGTCACATACTGGGCAGAGGGGTCGGACAGGAGCATCCGCACATATCGCGTCGCCGAGACTGCGGCCAACTCCAGGGACATCACCTGCGTGCCGCTGATCGAGATCCTGAACGCCTGCGTCGACGTGGCCGAGGCCTCGGTCTCGATCCCGAAGGACGCCTGCGTCACGGCTGTAGGAAAAGCTTTGGGTTACAAGCGCGCGGGAGCCAACGTCCTCGCTCTGGTCGGAAGAGCCCTGGACATCGCCATAGAGGACGGCCTTGTCAAGGAATCCGGCGGGAACATAATGGCGGAGCGAGCCGCCGGATCAGATGCCACTATAGTCTAACTTCTTCGACAGACTATAGTGGCATCATGCAGCGGTCATTCGGTTCTGGAAAGGAGCTCGTTGAACTCCTCGCCCCACTTGTCTGGGTCGTCTATGTAGGCTTTCTCCATCCATTCTACAGCCTTTTCCAGATCCGTCTGGACGCCTTTGCCGTCGCGGTACATGCGAGCTATCAGCCCGCAGTAGGACGGCTCGAAGGTATCACTATAGTGTTCGTTGCAGAGGCGCCACGCCTTCTCGTGAAGGTCGGGATCGTCGGAGTCTATAAGGAACTCGCAGTAGTCGGAATCCCTGACGCCGCCGGAAGCCTCTGAATACCTGTCGAACCATTCCATGGCCTTGGGGACGTCCTTCTTGACCCCTTTGCCGTCGCGGTACATGGAAGCCAGCATCAGGCAGCTGAACGGGGAGCCGTTCTTCTTATAAAGGCCGGAGCATATCCTGTGGGCCTCCGCATGGTCCTCCGGGCGGTCCGTGCTCATCAGGAACTCGCAGTACTCCCGAAGATACCTGTTGGGGGCCGCCTTCGCAGCCTTCTGCATGCAGTCCACCGCCTTGGGCAGGTCCTTATGGACGCCCTTCCCGTAGCGGTATGCGCGCCCTATGAGAGCCAGATACATGTCCGACCCGGTCTTGGCGTAGCGCTCCTCCGCGATGTCCAGCGCCTCCCTCTCCAGGTCCGGGTCCCCGGAGGACTGGAGCATGCGGCAGAACTCGTAGGACAGCTGAGAAGGCCTCTCCTTGACGGCCTTCCTCATCCATCTGGCGGCCTCGACCATGTCCTTGGGAACGCCCTTGCCGTCGCGGTACATGCCGGACATCATCATCCACAGGTCGGGGTTCCCTCCCTTCTTGCACATCTTAGCGCAGATCTCGGCCGCCTTCTTGTGGTCCGAGGGATTGTCGGAGTCGGACAGCAGCCTGCAGTATCCCGCCTCGTAGGAGGGGTCCAGCGCGGTCGCCCTGCCCATCCATCTCATGGCCTCGGCCTGGTCGGCCTCCGTCCCCTTCCCTTCGTGGTACATGGTCGACAGCATGGCGCACAGCTTGGGGGTCTCCCTCTTGGCTATCTGCGCCTTGCAGAACGCGACGGCCTCGGCGCGCCTCTCCGGGTCCTCGGAGTCCATGAGCATGGCGCAGTAGTCGGCCGCATAGCGCTGGGGATTGAGCTCGGCGGCGTCCCTCATCCACATGATGGCGGCTTCGGGGTCCTTCTCGACGCCCCTCCCCTCGGAAAGCATCTTGGACATGCGGGCCATGGCGTACGGCCGGCGGATGTTGGCCTCCGGGAGGATCGCGTCCATGAGCTCGTCGTCGGAGTCCTTCGTCCTCCACAGAACGTCGAACAGCCTCACCCCGGAGTTCACGAAGCCGTCGGCGACCTCCTGCCTGTAGTGGTCGGCGACCATGTGGAGGCAGGCCGCCTCCTCCTCGCGGCTCTTCTCGACCCCTCTGCCCGCGGCGTACGCGTCGGCCAGGCGGTATGCGGCGTGGAAGTCGGTGTCCCTGTACGGCATTATGAGGCTGACGGCCTTGGCGTCGGAAGCGGGATCCCCCTTCTCCCAGAGGACGTCGAAGCGGTCGATGAGGTCGGCGACCTTCTCCACGCTCCTGAGCTCCTTGTCGCGGTTCTCGTGGAACGCGTCGTATATGGGGGAGAACATCCTCTCCTCCCTGTTGGCCCTCAGGTACCAGAGGTAGCGCCTGCGGTGCTCCCTGTAGAACCCCACGTCGTAGACCTCCGAGAAGGCGTCGAGCTTCCCCAGGGCGTCCAGCGCCAGGAGGTTCCTCGAGCACTTGTCACAGCGCGAGCAGTTGTCCGCCGAGTACATGCAGGAGTGGAGGTGCCTCTGGGCGATCGGGTACCTGGATATGTCCGCGATCTTCTCCATCCTTGAAAGGGCGCTCCCCTCCGTCAGTATCTCCATGCCGGAGGTGCTCAGGCACGAGAACAGGAACCCCTCGTAGTCGGAGGACCCCCTGGACAGGAAGTGCTTGAAGGACCAGCCCGTGGCGCCCTCGTTCCCTCCGGAGGCGTAGTAGTAGCACCTCCAGAGCTTCCTGAGGCACAGGACGGTGAAGGCGGAGGTGAAGTCGTGCGTGAACAGATGATTCTGGGTGAACACCTTGCTGATGTTGCAGTCCGTCTCGATGAGCGGAAGGCCCGCCTCCTCGGCGACCTCCCTGGCGCGCTGGTAGACCTTGGCCTTCATGCTCTCCGAGGGGTCCGCGGTGAAGGTGGTGTCGAAGGAGCCGGTGTTGTTGACGCAGAGGTGGGTCAGCCTGAACCTGTAGATCGGATGGTCCGCGTACTTCTGCAGCACGTGCATCGCGTCGACCCCGCAGGACATCCCGGTCCCGACCCCGGTGCCCTTCGGGAGGGGCGGCAGGAGCTTCGCGCTGATGCGGACGTCGTGGCCGCCGTTCCTTACCAGGTGCGGCAGAAGCCTCTCGACGATGTTATGGTACAGGTCCTCGGACATGGGCACGTCCGACCTTATGTCGTATCCCCTGTAGAGCGCATACCACAGCAGGAGCACCACGAAGGCGTCCGATCTCTCCGTCACCAGGTACAGCGAGTACGCCGCAGGGACCTCGAAGAACACCTCCTTGCTCTCGGTGGTGGGGATCCCTCCCACCGGGACCGTCTCGTCGATCCCGCAAACTATCCTGGACCTCTCCTCTCCGTCCTCCTGACGGATCCATTTGATGTGAAGACTCTTCAACTCTTCCGACATGGCGCCACCTTCCTCAGACTCCTCCGGCCTTCCTCTCGGCCCTTATTGCTTCCAGCCCCTTGCTCCATCTTCCGGGGTCCTTCTCGCAGGCCTTGGCCGTCCACTTCTCGGCCATGACCAGGTTCCTCGGGACCCCTCTCCCGTAGCGGTACGCCCTCCCCAGGCGGCCCATGGCCCCGGGGTTGCCGGCGTTCGCGAACGGCAGTATCATGTTTATCATCTCTTTGTCAGTGTCCTCGGCCCGGTCGGACCAGTACATCTCGAACAGCTCTATTGCCGCGATGGGCATCCCGGCCTCCGCCGCCTTGCCGTACCACTCGACGGCCGCCCCGGGGTCCTTCTCCACGCCCTTCCCGTCCCTGTACATGCGGGCCCTCTGGAGGTAGGCGTACTTCGACCCGCTCTCAGCCTCGGACGCACAGAGCCTGCTCGCCTCGTCGCGGAACTTAGGGTCGCCGGACTCCATGAGGGTGTCGTAGAGCTCCTGGAACCATGCCGGGTCCTTGTCCGTCGCGCGCCTGAGCCACCTGCGGGCCAGGAGGTAGTCCTTGGAGACCCCTCTGCCGCGATGGTACATCCTGCCCAGGCGGCCCATGGCGGACGCGACCCCTGCCTCGGCGGAGGAGCGGACCAGCCCGAGGAGGTCGAGGTCGTCCCTGCGGTCGTCGAACGTCCACAGTATGTCGAACAGCTCCATGGGCGCCCACTCCACGCCGTACTCCACGGCCTTCCTGTACCATCCTGCGGCGGCATGGAGGTCCTTCTCCACGCCCTTCCCGTCGCGGTATATGCGCCCGAGGAAGCCGTAGGCGTACCTGGCGCTACGGTCGCAGCGCTCCAGGCAGATCTCCAGAGCCAGCTTGTGGTAGTCCTCGCGGTCCGACTTCAGCAGGAGGTCGCAGAGCTCGGAGAGCCATACCGGGTCCTTCTCGTACGCCCATCTGAACCACCTGACCGCCTCGTCCGTGTCCTGGGGGACGCCTTTCCCGTCCCTGCAGGCGCGCCCCATGCGGGCGATGGCGGACATGTCCTCCGCGTCCAGCAGGGGCTTCAGGAGGCCTATCATCTCGGGATAGGTGCTCTCGTCCTCCAGGGCCCAGAGGGTGTCGAACAGCTTTATCCTCGAGGTGCTGAACCCGTCGGCGACCTCCTGCCTGAGGGCGTCCACGGTGATCCCCCAGTACCTCTGGGCCATATCCTGGTCCTTCTCCACGTAGATGCCGTACTTGTAGGCGCGCCCGACCCTGAAAGCCGCGTGCATCTCTCCGGCGTCCGCATATCCCTTGAGGGTGTCGAACGCCTCGCCTATCCAGCCCTTGTCGCCGCTCCTCCAGGCGTCGTCGAAGTCGCCGACCGCCCGGAACACCTTCCCTGTGCTCTCGAAGTCCGGGTCCCCCTTCTCGGCGAAGTTGGCGAACACCGGGCCGAAGTAGTCGTCGTCCTTCTTTGCGTAAAGATACCACATGTACCTGTACTTGAAGCTCCTGTACAGGTCCAGGTCGTAGATCCCGGCGAATCCCTCCAGCTTACCGATGGAGTCGAGCGTCATCATGTTCCTGATGCACTTGTCGCACTTGGAGCAGTTGCGATAGGAGGACGTACACGACACCAGATGCCTCTGCGCCACCGGATACTCCGATATGGCCACGGTCTTGTCGTACCTGGACACCGTCGGGGCGTCGATGTATATGCGCATCGAGGGCGTGCTGAAGCAGTTCACCGTCAGGAGCTCGTACTTCGAGGGCGGGAACATGAGGTGCCCCTTGATGGAGAACTCCGTGACGCAGTCCACCCCGGAGGACGCGTAGAAATAGTATCTCCATAGCTTCTTCAGGCAGAATATCGCGAACGCGGAGGTGAACGTGTGGGTGAGGTAGTGGTTCTGATGGAGGACCTCGTCGACGTTGGAGTCCGTCTCTATGAGAGGGAGGCCTATCTCCTTCGCGGCCTCGCGGGCGTTGGCGTACATCCCCTGGCGGACGTTGTCTATGCCCTCCATCCTGTATATGCCGTTGAAGGCGCCGACGTTGTTTATGCATAGGTGGGTGATCCTGAACTCCGGGTCCTCGGACTCGGCCAGCCTCATCACGCTGTACATCGAGTCCACCCCGCAGGACAGGCCGGTCCCCACAGCCTTCCCTCCGCCTATGGCGCTACCCCTCTTCAGGAAGAGCTGCGCGGGATACCCGTCGTTCTTCACCACCGGCGGAAGGAACTGCTCCTTCAGGTTATAGTACAGGTCGTTGGATATCGGTATGTCGGAGCGGATGTTGTACCCCTTGGCGACGGCCAGCCTGATCAGCAGGACCACGAACGCGTCGCACCTCTCCACAAGGAGGTAGTCGGAATACTCCGAGGGGACGGAGAACCAGACCTCCTTCGGGTCTACCGACTCGGTTCCGTCCTCTCCGAAGTCCACGACGTCCACCTTCCCTTTAAGGAAGGCCTTGCCGCCGGCGTCCTCCTTCCATATCTCCTTTATAACCAACTCCCCGAGCACCGGCTTCGTATCGCACCACCGCTGGCAAGTACATGTCTAACAGGCTTAATACACTGACGATTCGACGGATTTCTGATTTGGCAGGAGAAGGGAGGCCCCGCCCGGAGGCAGGGCAAAATAGTTTGATCGTCAGGCCTGGGCGACGAGGTAGAGGACCGATCCGGACCCTTCGAATATCTTCCCGGCGAGGTTCGCGGCCGTCCTCGGAACCGACGAGCCCCCGTCGAAGAACTTGATCTTGTAGAACGCGTTGGAGCCCAGGGACGACAGGCCGTCCGAGAACGACATGCTCGTCAGGCCGGTGCAACCGCTGAACGCGCACGACGCTATGCTCTCGACCGAGCCCATGGCGACGACGGACAGCCCTGTGCATCCGTTGAACGCCCTCTCGCCGATGGAGGCGACGGCGCCCAGGTCGATGCTCTCCAGCGTCGTGTTCTGGTAGAAGACCTTCTCGTAGACGGCGACGACGCGCCAATCGAACCCCAGATACCTCACGGCCTCGGGAACCGTCACGCAGGCCGAGCTTCCCATGTACTCCCTCAGCGTGACGGTCTTGTCGGCGCCGTTGGACAGGACCTTGAACTTCATGTCCCCCGACACGAACGACCCTCCCTTCACCGGGATGTACGCCTCCATGGCGCTCTTCGTGCCGACGAACTTGTGGCCGGCGAGGCTGTCCGCGTCTGCCGCTATGGAGTATCCGCAGACATAGAAGCTGCACGGATGGAAGGCGTTGGCTCCGACCGAGGACAGCGAATCTGGGAAGTACATGGTCCTGACGCCGGTGCACCCGCTGAACGCGCTCTTCGCAACCTCCTCCACGCCTTCGGAGAGGCGGATGGTCTTCAGAGAGGAGCACTTGTAGAACGCGTACTGCCCCACGTCGCACGGGACGGTCACCGACGTGAGCCCCGTGCAGTACGCGAACGCCTTCGTCCCTATGCTGCCTACCGACCCAAGGTCCACCGAGGCCAGGGACGCGCAGTCGTAGAACGCCTTGTCGCAGACGCCCATGACGCGCCAGTCGAACCCCATATATCTGACGGACTCGGGGATGGAGACGGCGGTCTGCTCGCCATCGGGACCGTAAACGGACGCCTCCTTGTCGGCTCCGTTGGACGTTACCTTGTAGACCAGTCCGCCGGACGAGAACGTGTCCCCCACGCTCGGGATGAAGAGGCTCATGGTCTTCCCGGAGCCTGTGAACAGGTGCTCCGCCAGGCTCCCGGCGTCCGTAGCGAGGGCGGTCCCGCCGGAATAGAACTTGAACGGATGGAACGCGTTGGCCCCGACAGACGAAAGCGTGCCAGGGAACGATATGCTGGCCAGCGACGTGCATCCGCTGAACGCGCTGGCGGACAGGACCGACGCCCCCTCGGACAGGACCAGGGTCTCGAGGGCCGCGCACTTGTAGAACGCGTAGCCCCCGACGTTCCCAGGGACCGTCAGCTCCGTCATGCCGCAGTAGGCGAACGCCCTGTTCCCTATCTCGGACACACACCCGAGGTCCACGGAGACCAGCCCGGCGCCGTAGAACGCCCGCGGCCCGACGGAGTGCACCTCGAGGCTGACCCCGCTGCAGGTGACGCTGGCAGGCACTGAGAGCTCGTCCGAGCCGGTGCGGCTACCTATCAGGGACGCCATCATGGGGTCCGTGGAGGTCGTCTCGTATAGCAGCCCTTCGCAGCGGAAGCGGTCCCCGACGGCCGGCGCGACTATGGACAGGACGCCTCCGGATCCGGCGAGCTTGCATCCCTTGGGCTGGACTACGGTGGAGCCGTCCATGTCGAGGAAGCTGATGCCGAAGAACGAGTCGTGCCTCGTCTGCAGGTCGTCCGGGATCAGGATGGACTGCAGGCCTGTGCATCTGGCGAACGTCTCGGAGCCAATCTTCGACACGTAGCACAGGTCTATCGACCTCAGGGAGCTGCATAGGAAGAACGCGAAGTCGTCCAGAACCGTCACGGATTCGGGAAGCGTCACCGACTCGAGCCTGCTGCAGCCGGCGAAGGCCGACTTCCCTATGGTCGTTATGCCGTCCTGTACCGCAAAGGACGTGAACATGGAGTAGGAGAACGTAGAGTACGGGATTGTCGTCATGGAGGACGGGAATGTCACCGAGACGAGGCTGTCGCACATTCCGAACACGACCTCGCCCAGGCTCGTCACGGAGTCCGGGATGCGGACGGCCGTCAGCGAGGAGCATCCCTGGAACGCGCAGTCCCCGATGGAGTCCAGCTGATCGGGCAGGTCGATGGCCTCCAGGCCGCTGCAGTACCTGAAGGCGGAGTCGCCGATGGACGTGACGGAGTCGGGGACGGATATCGTCCTCAGGACGCTGCGGCTCTTGAACGCGGAGTCACCGATGGACGTCACGGCCAGAACGAACGTCCCGGCCTGGACGGCACCGGGTATCGAAATGCTCTCGGAAGGCTGGCTCCCGGTCACCGAGGCCTCCAGAGGCTCGACGCTAGTCACCTTGTATGTCAGGGCGCCGCTCTCGAACTCCGCGCCGACGTAAGGCGTCGCCAGCAGAACCCCTCCGGAGCCGACGAAGGTGCGGCCCGCCAGGGACTCCGCGGTCGCCTCCATCGCCTCGCTCCCGTCGCACGAGCGGAACTGCACGCCCTCGAATGCGCCAGGCTCTACCGTGGCGAGGGCATCAGGGAAGCTCGCATAGGCCAGCGGGCAGCCGGAGAACGTCCCGGCCCCTATAGCCGTGATCGATGCGCCGGAAAGGTCCAGGCCCTCAAGCCCGGAGCCGGCGAACGCATGGTCCCCGATGAAGGCCGCGGAGGACAGGTCCAGCGCACATAGGGAGGAGCATCCGCTGAACCCGTATGCGCCGACGGACGCGACGGGGACGGACGTGGTCACTGACGACAAGGATATGCAGCCCTGGAACATGCTCTGGCCTATCTCTCCGCCGATGACGGAGGCGCTGACCAGGCTGGCGCAGTCCTTGAAGACGGCCGGATGCACAGCCGGGGAGGCGGGAACGGAGACGGAGGCCAGGTCGGTCCCGGAGAACGCCATTTCGCCTATCTCTACCGAGGCCCCGCGGATCGTGAGGGAGCTCATGGTGACGTCCTTGAACGCCTCCGCCCCTATCGAGATCACGTTCGCCGGAATGTAGACCTCCCTCAGGGCGAGACCCTCGAAGGCGCCGTCGCCGATAGCCGTTATCGAGACACCGGCCGACTTGTACATCACTGATACTGGCACCGAGACGCCGCCGGACCTGCCCTGTATCAGAGCGCCCTGCATGGGGATGTCGGAGGTCACGCGGAAGGTGTACCCGTTGCTGGAGAAGACGTCCCCCACGACGGGGTAGTCCCTGACGAGGACAGCGCCCGTGCCCTCGAAGCACCTTCCTGCGAGGCTCGACGGGACAGGATCCAGTGTGGCGCCGTCGTGGTCCAGGAACGTGAGGCCCTGGAATGCTCCGGCCCCCACGTCAGCGATAGACGAAGGGAACGCTATGTGCTCTATGGAAGCGCAGCCGGAGAAGGCCCCGGCCCCTATGGAGGTCACGGAGGAGGGGATCTCGACGGAGAAGATGTCCGTGCGGCCGGACAGGAGCCCGTCGCCCAGTGAGACGACCGACATGGACAGCCCCGTGGGGGTCGTCGCCGAGGACGGCACGGAAATGCTGGATCCGGCCCCCGAGTATCCGATCAGCGAGGCCTTGTTCGGCGACAGGGAGGTCACCTCGAAGGACCAGTCGCCGTCGGAGAGGGCATCTCCGACCTCCGCCACGCGGATGAGGACGGATGCGTTCCCGACGAACGAGTGCCCGGCCAGGCCCTGTACGGTTGCTGAAAGGGCTGTCGACCCGTCCGCATCCATGAAGGTGATGCTGGAAAGCCCGCTGCGGGAGTTTATCGACGTGATGGTGCTGGTGAACTCGGCATAATCCAGGCCGTCCATGGATGGGAAGGCGTAGGACGCTATGCCGGCTATCGATCCAACTATCTTCAAGGACCTGGCGCCAGAAGCGCTGCTGTAGATGCTGGAGTATTCCTTGCGGGTGGGGATCGTCCCCGACCCGCTTATCGTCAGCTCGCCGTCGTCCGTCAGCTCCCACTGGATGCCCTCGTACGAGCCGCTGGCCGATGCGTCTGCATCATCCTGCGGGATCGCGAAGAGGACGACGGCCGCCAGCACGACGACGAAGATGGCCGCACAGAGGGTTCCGTGCAGCCTGAAGCAGCCTGAATCGTCATTCATGATGATGCGTCGCAGTATAGCGAGATATAACTTTCTAAGATAGAACGCTCGCCTCGTAAATTTTGTTGGAGCGACTGTCCATAAGAACAGGTTCGCTGCTCGAGATCGATTGCTTTATGACCAGTATTATTTATGAAACAGTGAATCCTAATATTTCTATTATTAGAATAAATATATCTAATAATGGATAACAACCGATCGATTCTGAATACTCCGCATTATGCATGTGCTGTCTTTATATTCGAATTCAATCGAAATCAAGGATGACCTCCTGTGAACCATCCCGCGCCACAGGAGTAAAACGTTTAGATGCTCCAGCTCTTATAACACATCCCACATTCAAACCGAGCATCTCTACCTTCTTGTTTAGTACGAATACTGAATTTCGTATTATATTATAAAATTTACGTCTGACGAAAAAGCCTGCGTCACACATCCGATAGCCTGCTTCGAGCTGTCAGAGGACGAATGCAAGTGCTTGGACCAGGTGCTGCTGAAGAAATGAACTTGAAATGGATCAGACCTGACGATGGCATACCTTCAGGCTTTCGCTGCCGGCGTGCTATGGATCGTTTCGTCATCCGATGACCGAACGTTCGACGTACGCATCCACGGCCCCGTGCTTGTTCCACGTCGACCTCGACGAATTATCGTGTCAGAGCGTCCCGAATATCCGGTCTCCTGCATCCCCCAGCCCCGGCAGGATGTAAGCGTTCCGATTGAGGCACCTGTCTAGCGCCGCGATGTAAATCCTCACGTCCGGATGCTCCTTGACGATTCTGTCGACGCCTTCCGGCGCGGCTATTATGTTGAGCATCCTGATGTCCCTGCATCCGCGCTCTTTGAGCATACGCAACGCCGCAGAAGCGCTGCCCCCGGTCGCCAGCATGGGGTCCACGACGAACACCGCCATGTCCTCTATTCCGGCCGGCAATCTGCAATAGTACCCCTCCGGCTCATGGGTCTCCTCGTCCCTCCTGAGCCCTATGTGCCCGATCCTCGCCTGCGGGTATGCCCTCAGCACGCCGTCCAGCATGCCCAGGCCCGCCCTGAGTATGGGAACGACCGCCACGGAATCCTCCTTTACAACAGTCTGCGTGCAAGTTTCCAGCGGAGTCCTCACCTCCACCTTCTCCGTGGGCACGTCCCTGAAAGCCTCGTAGGCCATCAGCGAGGCGATTCCGGACACGGTCTCCCTGAACTCCCAGCAGGGTGTGTCGGCCCTCCTCAGCGCAGCCACCTTATGGCTGATCAAGGGATGATCTAAAATACGGACATTGGGGCTGTTCTCCATGATGACAAACCTTCGAAGCAATCTGCGGTCGGAATTATAATGCATTCCACCAGGACGTGCACCCCAACATGCACGCATCACCTTTATCTATATCTGGAAATAATCAATAATCATGGTGACGAAATACCCCGACGGCGTGTTCGACTACAAGGTCCTCGTCACCGGAGGGTATCACTTCGTAGACAAGACCATGATGATCAAGGACGTCTGCGACTCCTATGGAAAAGTCATTCTATATACCCGTCCACGTCGCTTCGGAAAGAGCATCAACCTGTCCATGCTGGACTACTTCTTCAACATCAGGTACAGGGGAGCGCCAGACCTTTTCGGAGAGTAGAAGATAAGCAGCTGTGAGGAGTGCACGGGGCACAAGAACGCCTATCCGGTGATTCACATGGACTTCAGCGACTTGACGCCGTCCAGCATGAACTCCTTCGAGAGCAGCCTGAAGAGCATGGTGGCCAGCGTCGCCAGAAAGGCCAGATTCGAGAACAGCGACCTCCTGGCCGAGGAAGACCTTGACGCTCTTGACCGCTGTATAAACCTAAGATGAACCAAGATATAGCATTAGACTGACCGAGTACTAATCTGATTTTCTATTTGACATCAGGTTGCCCATTATAGCGCGACGGGCTTCAATAAACCCCCTCTTATCGTGCTGTTTATTTCATTTTGACTGATTTTTCTCATGGTTGCGTATCGGAGAATACATATACTTATAATGCTATATAGCATTAGAAATCGGGAGAGAACATGACATTCATCAGGGTGCAGAACGCTAAGAAAGACGAGCTCGGAAGGATGGTCGGAGGCAGCGCGTCCATCGTGGAGAGTGTGTACGTCAAGGATGGGAAATCACCTTGCAAGCAGGTTCTGAAGGAGAGCCTGGGAAGGATAGTCCTCATGGAGGACAGGCATCGCGGGATATTCCTATCGAAAACGAGAGGCCTGGTGGAATATGATTGCGAGAACGACGAGTTCGTCCCGGTATCCCGGGACGACCCTAGGATCTCCGATATGGACGTGTTCTCCGAGCCCCGCATACACACCATTTTCGGCGACGTGGACGC
>JAFYAH010000006.1 GCA_017540825.1 Candidatus Methanomethylophilaceae archaeon
GAGCCCTTCGAGAAGATGACCCACTACTCCGAGCCCGTCATCACCAAGGCCATCGAGGCCAAGAACATGGCAGACCTGCCCAAGCTGGTCGAGGTCCTGAGGGTCATCGCCAAGGCGGACCCCTCGCTGAGCATCGAGATCAACAACGAGACCGGGGAGCACCTCATGTCCGGAATGGGAGAGCTGCACCTGGAGATCACCGAGTACAGGATCATCCACGAGCAGGGGGTGGACATCGTCTCCTCGCCTCCTATCGTCGTGTACCAGGAGTCCGTCAAGGGACCCAACGCCAACCCCTTCGAGGGGAAGTCGCCCAACAAGCACAACAAGTTCTACTTCATAGTGGAGCCGCTGGAGGAGTCCGTCAAGGAGGCCATCCACAAGGGCGACATCGACGTGGACTCGAAGATCAAGGACCCCAAGGCCCTGGCCAAGCAGCTGATGGACCTCGGAATGTCCGACATCGAGGCCAAGGGAGTGGTCGGATTCAAGAACAACAACGTCCTGATCGACTGCACCAAGGGTATCCAGTACCTGCACGAGACCATGGAGCTCATCAAGCAGTCCTTCGAGGAGGCCATGATGAGGGGCCCCCTCGCCAACGAGAAGGTCGCCGGAATCAAGGTCAAGCTCATGGACGCCAAGCTCCACGAGGACACCATCCACAGGGGTCCCGCCCAGATCATCCCCGCAGTCAGGGACGGTATCTACGGAGCCATGTGCCAGGGCGGCAGGATCCTGCTGGAGCCCATGCAGAAGGTCTTCATCAGCGTGCCTCCGGACTACATGGGAGGCGCCGTCAACCTGATCAACCAGCGCCGCGGAACCATCCTCGAGATGGGACAGGACGGAGCCGACTCCACCGTCACCGCGCTGTGCCCCGTCGCCGACATGTTCGGATTCTCTTCCGACATACGCGGATCCACCCAGGGACGCGCCATCTGGTCCATAGAGAACGCAGGGTTCGAGAAGCTCCTCCCCGACCTCCAGAAGAAGGTGGTCACCGAGATCAGGACCCGCAAGGGACTCAACCCCGAGCCCTACGACGACCGCTACTACTCCGGTCTGTAAACCTTAAATATCAAACCCCTTATCGCAGACTATAACATTCCTATGGAGGAACGAAAATGGCAGAGAAAGAGCACATGAATCTGGTCATCATCGGACACGTCGACCACGGGAAATCCACCCTTACCGGAAGGATCCTGCTCGAGACCGGTGCCATCGACCCCCACATCGTCGAGAAATACAAGAAGGAAGCAGAGGAGAAGGGAAAGGGATCCTTCTACTTCGCCTGGGTCATGGACGGACTCAAGGAGGAGAGGGAGAGGGGAGTCACCATCGACGTCGCCCACAAGAAGTTCTACACCGACAAGTACTACTTCACCGTCATCGACGCTCCCGGACACCGTGACTTCGTCAAGAACATGATCACCGGAACCTCCCAGGCCGACGCCGCCATCATCACCTGCTCCGCCATCGAGGGACCCCAGGCTCAGACCAAGGAGCACGTCTTCCTCGCCACCACCCTCGGAGTCAAGCAGATCATCGTCGCCATCAACAAGATGGATGCCGTCAAGTACGACCAGGCCAAGTACGACGAGGCCGTCGCCGCAATGAAGAAGCTGTTCGCCATGATCGGGAACAAGGCCGAGAACATGCCCTTCATCCCCGTCTCCGCCTACATGGGCGACAACATCAAGACGCTCTCCCAGAACACCCCCTGGTACAAGGGACCCACCCTCATCCAGGCTCTGGACCAGCTCGTCGTCCCCAAGAAGGAGACCGACAAGGCCCTCAGGCTGCCCGTTCAGGACGTCTACACCATCACCGGTATCGGAACCGTCCCTGTCGGACGTGTCGAGACCGGAATCCTCAAGCCCAAGACCAAGGTCATCTTCGAGCCTTCCCACGTCACCGGAGAGGTCAAGTCCATCGAGATGCACCACGAGCAGATCCCCCAGGCCGTTCCTGGAGACAACGTCGGATTCAACGTCGGCGGAGTCGCCAAGAACCAGATCAAGAGGGGAGACGTCGCCGGTCCCGTGGACGCTCCTCCGTCCGTCGCCAAGACCTTCACCGCTCAGATCATCGTTCTGAACCACCCCTCGGTCATGACCGTCGGATACACCCCCGTGTTCCACGTCCACACCGCCCAGGTGGCCTGCCAGCTCGTCGAGATCGTCTCCGCCCAGCGCGCAGGAAAGAAGCTCGAGGACCTCAGCTTCCTCAAGAACGGCGACAACGCGATCGTCAAGTTCAAGCCCACCAAGCCCCTCGTCATCGAGGCTGCCAAGGAGTTCGGACCCCTTGGAAGGTTCGCCATCCGTGACATGGGACAGACCGTCGCTGCAGGTGTCTGCATCGAGGTCGAGAAAGCCTGAAAGTGGTTCAAATGTCGCAGCGTGCAAGAATCTCTCTAAGCGGGACCGACCCCGCGATGGTCGACAGCGTCTGTGCCCAGATCAAAGGGATATCCCAGAGGACCGGCGTCGACATCCGCGGACCCGTCCCCCTTCCCACCAAGAAGCTCAAAGTCCCTTGCAGGAAGAGCCCTGACGGAGAGGGGAGCGAGACCTGGGACCGCTGGGAGATGCGCATACACAAGAGGCTCATAGACCTCGATGCCGACGAGCGCGCCCTCAGGCAGCTCATGAGGATCAACGTCCCTGACGGCGTTAACATCGAGATCGTCCTCCGCAGCGCATAAACCTGAAAATAACGGGTGGGGTTTCCCACCCTGCATTTTCCAACCCCTTTACCGTTCTAGCATCACGTTTTGAAAAGCGATATATCGTCGTTCCGCATGGCGTGTACTCCGATAACATGAGGAGCGACGCCGTCAAGAAAGGGATAGACAAAGCGCCGGCCCGCAGCCTGCTCAGGGCGGACGGTCTGGACGACGCGGATTTCGACAAGCCGTTCATCGGGATAGCCAACTCCTGGAACGACATCGTCCCCGGTCACATCCATCTGAACGAGATCGTCGAGGCGGTCCGCGAGGGGATCATCGAGGCCGGCGGCAGGCCGTTCGTCTTCGGGGTCCCGGCCGTGTGCGACGGCATCGCCATGGGCCACAAGGGGATGAGGTACTCCCTGATCTCCAGGGAGGTCATATCCGACTGCTGCGAGGTCATGGTCGAGGGCCACGCCCTGGACGGATGGGTGGGGGTCAGCAACTGCGACAAGGTCACCCCCGGCATGCTGATGGCCATGGGGAGGATGAACGTCCCCGGCCTGATCGTCACCGGAGGCGCCATGGAGGTCGGCATGGACGGAGGCAAGCCTCTGGACCTCCAGTCGGTCTTCGAAGCCATCGGAGCCTACAGCGCAGGAAAGGTGGACGAGTCCGAGGTCAGGATGATAGAGTGCTCCGCCTGCCCCGGGAGGGGAAGCTGCTCCGGGCTGTTCACCGCCAACACCATGGCCTGCCTCACGGAGGCCCTCGGCATGAGCCTAGTCGGGTGCGCCACCTGCCTCGCGGACGACGTGAGGAAGCTCGCCATAGCCAGGGCAACCGGGCGGAGGATAGTGGAGCTCGCGAAGGCCGACGTCAAGCCCCGCGACATCGTCTCGAGGGAGTCGTTCCGCAACGCCATCCGCGTGGACATGGCCATAGGTGGGTCCACCAACACCGCCCTGCACCTCCCCGCGATATCGAAGGACTTCGGCTGCCCGGTCACCTTGGACGACTTCGACGAGATCTCCAGGGTCACCCCGCACATAACCAGCCTCAGGCCGGGCGGGCCGTACAGCATAAAGGACCTCGACGACGCCGGAGGCATCCCTGCGGTCCTGCACATCCTCAGGGACTCCCTCTCCGACGTCCCTACAGGCAGCGGGAGGAGCATCGCGGAGATCGCCGCCGACGGGAAGGTCCTGGACAGCGAGGTGCTCAGGGACGCTTCCTCCGCGTTCCATCAGCAGGGAGGGATAGCCGTCCTCAAGGGCAACATCGCTCCTGACGGGTCCGTGGTGAAGCAGTCCGCGGTCAGCCCCGCCATGATGAGGTTCAGCGGCAAGGCCAGGGTATTCGATAGCGAGAAGGACGCCGCCGAGGCGATAACGTCCGGGTCAATAGTCCCCGGGGATGTGGTCGTCATAAGGTACGAGGGCCCCAAGGGCGCCCCCGGGATGCCCGAGATGCTCTCTCCCACAAGCCTCATCGTAGGGCGCGGCCTGGGGGACTCGGTCGCCCTCATCACCGACGGCAGGTTCTCCGGCGCTTCCAGGGGAGGGGCAATAGGCCACGTGTCCCCGGAGGCATATGCGGGGGGCCCCATAGCCGCCCTCAGGGACGGCGACGTCATCGATATAGACATCCCCGCCAGGAAGCTCGACGCGAGGCTCTCCGACGAGGAGATATCCAAGCGCCTGTCGGAGTGCAAGAAGGTGGAGAGGCCCGTCGCAGGCGTCCAGAAGAAGTACCGCAGGCTCGTGTCCAGCGGCGCCGACGGCGCATATCTCGGATGAAGGTTCAGATGTCCGTATTCGCGAAGTCCGACCCAGAGCGGGACACCGCGGTGATGCTGGGAGACCCCAGGAAGGCGGTGCTGGTCACCGTCGTCCCCTTCCTCATCTCGACGCTGGTCGGCCAGGTCAACATGCTGGCGGACGTGGCGTGGTGCTCCGTCCTGGGCTCGGAGATCGTGAGCGCGGTCCAGTCGGTGACCCCTCTGTACTGGGTCGTCTTCGACGTAGGGCTCGGCATAGGGCTCGGCTGCAACGTGATCATAGCCCATCGGATAGGGTTCGGGGACCGCGAGGGCGCCAAGAGGATCATCTCCCAAGGCGTCGTCCTCTCGGTCCTGATCGCTTTCGCAATCGCTCCGATGCTCTACTTCCTCATAGCCCCCATGCTTTCCTTCATGGGAGCGCCGGGGCTCATAGCCCTGAGCACCAGCTACCTCACGCCGGTCCTGATGTTCAACGTGTTCCAGGTGCTCTCCCCTACCCTCTCGGGATTCCTGAGGGGGGAGGGGGCCTCCAACAAGTCCAACTACGCCCTGGTGACGGGGACCTTGGTCAACATCGTCCTGGACCCGATACTCATGTTCGGCCTGGGCATGGGTGTGGCCGGCGCGGGCCTGGCGACGGCCGCCTCGAGCATCGTCTCCGTCCTGGTGATGCTGAGCTTCTATCTTTCCGGGAGGACCACCATACCGCTTTCGTTCAAAGGATACCGCTTCGACCGCAAGGACGCCGCCGAGATCCTCTACCTCGGGATCCCTAAGATGGCCGAGATGTTTCTGATGGACACCCTCGACGCCTTCAACCGCGTGTTCCTGATCGCCTGCGGGGGCGTGGACGCGGTCACGCTGTTCTCCGTGCCTTTCCGCCTGGTCGTCCTCATAGCCATGGTGCCTAACGCGTTCGCGATGGCCATGACGCCGGTGGCTTCCGCCAACCTCGGCGCCGGGAAGCCCGAGAACGCATCGTATGTCTTCCGTCTTTGCCTGAAGTACGCTCTCGCCATATCCGGGACGCTCGTCGTGGTCTGCCTGCTGTTCGCGCCGGTAATGCTCATGCCCTTCACGACGTCAGAGTCGATGGAGGCCCTCAAGCCCGAGCTGGTGACGATACTTCGCATATCGGTGTTCATGGCGCCCATGATCTGCATATCGATGGTCTGCAACTCGATGCTCCAGTCCATGAAGAAGCCTATGGTGTCCCTGGCGACCACCACGCTCCGCACAGGCCTGACCACGGCCTTGTTCGCGGTGCTCTGCGGGACCTCTGTGGCCGCGATGTGCGGAGGCATGGTCCTGGCCGGAGCGGTCGCTTCGATCATCGGCCTGTACCTCACCCGCAAGCACATCAGGAAGCTCCTCTCTGTCAAATCCAAGGGCGCGCCATCATAATCACGTCCAAGGCGCCATCCGTCATGCGGGAATGGTGCGCCCTAAGCGTTCGAGAAAACCAATGTATAAATATAACTTATAAAGTAGGGCGGTCCAGTGGGCTGGTAGATCAGCTGGAAGATCGCTTGCTTTGCAAGCAAGAAGTCGCGCGTTCAAATCGCGCCCAGTCCACCACTTGTTCCACTGAATTGATTATAAGGAACCTTGACCATACAGCGTCCGGTTTCGATGGCAATCCTATCGTTCAGATGTCCCAACTGCTCCGAGGAGACGTACATAGACGGCTCGGAGGAATACGGGTACTGCCGCAGCTGCGGCTTCAAGATCTCAGTCAAGGACGCTATCGAGCTATTCGATGCGGAGGCGCCGGAGGAGGACGCCGAGGAGAGCCTCAAGGACTTCATGTTCGCCTGCTACGATTCGGGCGACTACCCCAAAGCTCGCGAGGTCGCGGAGCAGATATTGTCCAGGAACCGCGAGGATGCCGACGCTTGGTATATAGACGGCGTCTGTACGTTGGACGAGAGCGACTATCCCATGGATTCCGATGCGGTGAAAGATGCGATGGGTTCCTTCGAGGCCTTCACCAAGCTGACCGGTTTGGAAGTGGACATAGACGCCGAATCCTTCAAGAGGTACCTGAAGCTGGCAGAGGGCGGCGACGTCCGCGCCCAGCACAGGGTAGGCACCATGTACAGCCGCGGCATGGGCGTCGCGCAGTCGCAGGAAAAGGCGATGGCCTGGTTCAAGAAGGCCTACGAGCGCGGATGCAAGGAGGCTCGTCCCGAGATCTCCAACGCCATCAGGTGGACGGAGGGGGACTCGTACACCGTCCCTTCGTTCATAGACGAGATCTGGGACGGCATGTTCGAGGGCACGTCCTTCAAGTCTGTGACGATCCCGGAGCCGATCAGCCGCATCGGCAACAGGGCCTTCGCCAACTGCAGCAGGCTCGAGTCGGTAAAGCTCCCGAGGACACTCAAGTCCATCGGGGACGAGGCGTTCTACCGCTGCAAGGCGCTCAGGCCGCTGGACATACCGGCTTCGGTCAAGATCGGCGTCAGCGCCTTCTACGGATCCGGCACCGAGGCGCGTCCCTCGCCCGCAACGGCGCCGTCGCGCACGGGAACCAGCCCTGCGAAGCCCTCCTACGAGCCGCCGCCTCGCGTCCCGTACTCCTCTTTGAACAAAGTCAGCGGCCAGATCTTCGTTCTGGAGACCGTGATCTTCTCGATAGCCCTTCTGTACGTCATATGGTCGAATTTAGATCCGATTGTTGCTCTGGTGGTAACCGTGGCGCCTGTTATCGTCTTCTGGGTCCGCGGGATCGCAATCAAGGACGACATCGAGATGCTGGCCATGCCTCTTGCTATGGAGGTGCTCCTGATAATCGCCGGCCTGTTCTTCGGATTCTTCAACTCGGCGTACCACCTGCTGTCGGTGATATGCCTCGTCGACGTCATACTGACGGTGCTCTTCATCATCTGGATGGAGAGCGAGAAATGAGAAGGCTCTCCCGTCGCTGCGACGGGAGTAAAAGGGTTTCAATCGAACTTTCCGACGACGGCCTTTATGCGCCTGACGCCCGCCGCCGAGCTCTCCTCCTTCTTTATCTTGAAGCCCTGGAGCTCGGAGGTGTTCTTGACGTGGGGCCCTCCGCAGATCTCGCAGGAGACGTCGCCCATGGTGTAGACCTTGACCATCTCGCCGTACTTGTCCGTGAAGACCCCGATGGCGCCGCGCTTCTTGGCCTCCTCGTAGGTCATCTCCTCGCATACCACCGGGATGGCGGCCTTTATAGCGTCGTTGACGTACTTCTCGACGGACGCGAGCTCCTCCGGCGTGCACTTCCTGTCGAGGTTGAAGTCGAACCTGAGCCTCTCTGCGGTTATGTTGGACCCTTTCTGCTGGATGTCGGGGCTGACGAACTTCCTCAGGGCGGCGTTGAGGAGATGGGTGGCGGTGTGCAGCTTGGTGGTCTCCTCGCTGTGGTCGGCCAGCCCTCCCTTGAACTGCTGCTCGGCTCCGGAGCGGGAGGTGTCCTGGTGGGTCTTGAACCTGCTGTTGAAGTCGTCCATGTCCACCTTGAGGCCTTTCTCTGCCGCCAGCTCCACGGTCATCTCTATCGGGAACCCGTAGGTGTCGTAAAGCCTGAAGACGGTCTCGCCGTTCAGGACAGGGCTGTCCCCGTTCTCGGCTACCATCTGGTCGAATCTCCTGAGGCCTTTCATGACGGCCTTGTGGAACTTGAGCTCCTCGTTGTTGATGTTGGTGACGATGAACTCCCTGTTCCTCTCCAGCTCGGGGTAGGCCTTGCCGTACTCGGCGATGATGCCTTCCGCGATCTTCTGCATGAAGGGCTGCTCGTATCCGAGCTTGGACATGTATCTGCTGGACCTTCTGATGAGCCTTCTGAGTATGTAGCCCTGCCCGACCTTCGCGGGGACGACTCCGTCTCCGAGGATGAAAGTGGCTGCCCTCATGTGGTCTGCGATGATCCTGAACGCCTTGGTGTCGTCGGGGTTCTCCCCGTACTTCCTGCCGGAGATCTCCTCTATGTTCGAGATTATACCCTGGAACAGGGGGGTGTCGTAGACCGTCTCCTTCCCGTTCAGGATCCTCAGTATCCTCTCGAGGCCCATTCCGGTGTCGACGTTCTTCTGCTTCAGGGGGGTGAACTTCCCTTCGGCGTCCTTGAAGTACTGCATGAAGACGTTGTTCCATATCTCGGTGTACTTCCCGCAGTGGCAGGACGGCCCGCAGCCAGGCCCGCACTTCGGCCTCCCGTCGTCGTAGAATATCTCCGTGTCTGGGCCGCAGGGCCCGGTCTGCCCGGCAGGGCCCCACCAGTTGTCCTCCTTGCCGTAGAAGAAGATCTGGTCGTCCCTCATCCCGTGGCTCTTCCAGATCTCGGCGGTCTCGTCGTCGCGAGGGATGTCCCCCTCTCCTGCGAACGCCGTGACCGCGAGGCTGTTTCTGTCCATCTTGAGCACGTCGGTGAGGAACTCGTAGCTGAACCCGATGGACTCCTTCTTGAAGTAGTCGCCCAGGGACCAGTTGCCGAGCATCTCGAAGAACGTAAGGTGGCTGGCGTCCCCGACCTCGTCGATGTCGCCGGTCCTCACGCATTTCTGGTAGTCGGTGAGCCTCTTCCCGGCGGGGTGCTTCTCGCCGAGCAGGTAGGGGACCAGAGGGTGCATCCCTGCGGTGGTGAAGAGGACCGTGGGGTCGTTTTCGGGGATCAGGGGAGCCGAACTTATGAAGCTGTGTCCCTTCGATTTGAAGAAATCGATGTATTTGTCTCTCATTTCTTGAGCGTCCATCTCGTACACTCCGTTCGATTGGTTCGGCCTATACAGAACGTTTAGATAAAACTCCCCTTGGCGATAGGCTATCCATGCCTGTCCGAGCCGATAGGGGCGAGACGACGGGCCGTCAGGCGGGCGGCCGCTCTTCCACGCATTTGCGGAGGGCCTCGTCGATCGTTCCGGATGACACTACGACCTTCACCCCCAGGTTCCTGAGGACCTTGGCCGGCATCGGGCCTATCTCGCTCACCACGACGCACCCGCAGTCGCTGAGGGAGGACACTATAGATTCGATGTGCCTGCGGTGGCTCTCGCCCGAGACGTCGGATCCCTTGTCCACAGCGGTTTCCCCCAGCAGCCTTGCGGATTCCCCTCTGGCCTCGTATATCAGGAACCTCTTCGCGTTGCCGAACCCCGAATCCACGAGCTCCCCGTCCGCAGAGGCCACTGCGCACTTGCGCGGATCCCTCGTACCTTCTAGATTGATGAGCTGGGGGCCGGGCCCGCATCCGCTGGCGCATCCCCCTATGTTCACGAACTCCTGGGACCTGTCCTCCCCCAGGAGCCCTATCGCGTCCGCTCTGCAGTGCCTGCAGTGGCGCATCATCTTGACGTCCAGCTCGCACTGGTCCATGAGCGCCTTCCTCTCTTCGGGGGTGGGCGCCCTCAGGCCGGCGAAGGCGGTCCCCTCGACCGGGATGAGCGGGAGTATGTTGACGATGTAGGCCCCCAGCGACTTGACCTTCTTCACGAGGTCGGGGATGTGGCTGTCGTTGATCCCGGGGACCATGACGATGTTGACCTTCACCACCATCCCCAGCTCCGCGCATCTCCTGATGCCTTCGATCTGCTTCTCCATGAGGATGCTGGCGCCTTCTACCCCTGAACGCCTTTCCCCGTCGACCGTGACGAAGCCGTATATCCTGGCCCCTATCTCTGGGTCGCAGGCGTTCATGGTGACCGTGACGAACCTGACCCCCAGCGAGCGGAGCCTTTCCGCGTTCTCCGGCAGGGCGAGCCCGTTGGTCGAGATGCACAGCGTGAGGTCTGGGAACTCCTCCTTCACGAGCTCCAGGGTGCGGAAGGTGCTCTCGTTGGCCAGAGGGTCTCCAGGGCCCGCTATGCCTATGACCTTGAGCTCGGGGATCCTCTCCTTCACGAGGCGTATCTTCTCGACCGCCGCTTCTGGCGACAGGACCTCGCTCGTGACGCCGGGGCGGGACTCGTTGGAGCAGTCGTACTTCCTGTTGCAGTAGTTGCACTGGATGTTGCATCTGGGAGCCACCGGGACGTGCATCCTTGCGAACTTGCGGTGGGCGTCCTCGTTGAAGCAGGGGTGCTCCGAGAGCGCCTTCATCGCATCGGCCTCGAGAGTCATGCCTGGACCTATGTCCAGCGCGCTTAAATTAGTGTCCATGGAATCATTGCTTATACGCCTCCTGCCTTGTATCCTCATGGACTTCGTGAAATCCATAATGTCCGACCTGAACAGGAACCTCGCGGTCAGCAAGCCCTCTCTGTTCGAGATGGAGCAGTCTGGGGACTACACGTACCGCACCAGGGACGGCTCCGTCATAGACGTAGGGAAGGAGCAGTTCGAGGTCCTCTGGAACATCTGCGACGACTCGGAGAGGCTGCGCCTCCGCATCCCGATATACGTATCAACGGACGTGTCGGGGGAGGTCAGCGCATGGAAGGTCGAGGGGAAGGTCGAGGCGGCCGTCGTCGCTAGGCTTCTCGGAAAGCCTGTGTTCCGGGACGACAGGGTCCGCCTGTACAACCCGGACCTCAGGAAGCTCAAGAAGCTCGTCCCGGACGCATATATGATCGTGTTCACCCCATGAGGCTGCGATGCGATCTCGGCTCAAGCACTGTCCCTGTCGAGGTGCCGTCGGGTATGTCAGGGGAAGGCGGCCCGAATCCGGGACGGCCATGCATCCATGCGAGGGTGCGGATTTCGTTATTCGATTCTCTTGTTTTTGTCGAACAGGTTGCTCATTTGATCCCAGATGCCCATTATTATGCTTGATATCTTCTATTTGCTCAATTAATCTGCCCAAATATACATCCAACAATGATTAAATGTTTATTATTATTTTCAAAAAATAATCTTGGATGTATAGCATATCTTTATACGGAATGGCTGGAATATACGGTTAACCCTTACTGTAAGGTGGGTGTATTAAATGGAAAAGAACAAGATGATAGCGATCATCGTCGTTGCTATCGCGATTATTGCTGCGATAGCCGCTGCGGTGGTCCTCACATCGGGGAACGGCAACGACAGCAAGGACGTCAAAGTGAATGGCGTTGTGCTGAACCCTGCCACCCTGTCCCTCGAGGAAGGCGGCCAGGGAAAGCTTACCGTGACCGTCTCCCCCTCCAACGCGACTAACAAGAACGTCACCTGGTCCACCAGCAACGCCTCCGTGGCGACCGTCTCCAACGGGGTCGTCACCGCCAAGTCTCAAGGGACGGCGACCATCACGGTGACCACCGTCGACGGCAAGCTGGCCACCACATGCGACGTTACCGTGGTCGGATCGTCCGTGGTCCCCGTGACCGGGATCGCGCTCGACAAGAGGACCATGGACCTCGAGAAGGGCCAGACCGGCACCATCGTCGCCACCGTCATGCCCGACAACGCGACCAACAAGACCATCAACTGGTCCACCAAGGACTCTTCCGTAGCGACCGTCTCCAACGGTGTCGTCACCGCGGTCGGAGCCGGGACCACCGACATCGCGGCCACGTCCGCGGACGGGAAGGTCACCACCCTGTGCCATGTCACCGTCACCAGCCCGGTCGAAGTCTCTACCATGGACGAGGCCATCCTCAAGGTCTACGGGAACGTCAACGGGGACAAGGTCATCGACGCGAAGGACGTAGCCATCATCCAGTCCCTCATAGCCGCCGGCGCCAAGGCCACCGACGCAAACAAGATGGCCGACGCCAACAACGACGGCGCCATCGACGCCAAGGACGTGGCGGCCGTCAACAAGATCATCGCCCGCGAGCCCACCACCATCTGGCACATCAACTACCACGACCAGGACAGCAACGGGACCATGGACGAGATCCTCGTGGAGACCCAGTTCCCGATCAGCTCCGTCATCATGACGGGCTCGTCCAACTCATTCCTGCTCATGTGGATGCTCGGGATAGTCGACGAGGTCAAGGGGGCCTGCTACAGCACCACCGTCGACACCTACTTCAGCGACACCTATCTGAACACCGACAAGGTGAAGAAGCTGGGGTCCAAGTCCTACGAGATCCCCTTGGAGGACGGCAAGGCCGGGTCGTCCAACATAATCGCGGAGGAGAACGTCACCGCAGTGATAACCGACTGGAACAGGACGTACATCTCCAACTGGCAGAGCTACGAGGCCATGGGCGTCGACGTCGTCAGGGTGGCCGCGGCCTCCGTGGAGACGGACGTGTTCTCGCACGGGGCGCTCCTGCTCGGGCTCCTGTTCGGCAAGGTCGACAGGGCTGTCGAGCTCGTAGACTTCTACAACAACATCTATGCGCAGATCGACGCGAAGCTCTACAACGTCGCCGAGGCGGACAAGCCCGGGTTCGTCGCTTCCAGCACCACCGGCAGCCTCTCGGTCGGGAGCTCCGACTACAACAAGGTCGGAACGATGGCGGGCGGAAGGTACGCGCTCGATGGCCTCGACTCCCAGGGCAGCTCGAGCGTCAAGATAGCGGACTATCCCCAGATCTACAACACCCAGCTGTACAACTTCGACTACATCCTGCACCTCAGGACAGGGAACTTCTATGCCGGCACCGTGGATGCCGACAAGCTCTGGAACGACTACACCTCGCCGTTCTCCGACTGGGAGAAGGGGACCGAGGGGCAGTACATCATCTGCGGAGGTATGCCCGTCCCGCTGAGGGCCGCATATGCGCTGACCGTCCTTCACCCCGAGCTCGCCAGCGTCGAATGGGCCAACGGACTGCACCAGCAGCTCGTGGACAAGTTCTTCAACGGAGACAAGCTCGACATCGCATCCATGGACTTCATCATCCACAAGGGCGAGGGAGACTCCAGCACCGCTCAGCTGATGATCCTCGGCAATGCCAACGACGACGACACCATTGACAGCAAGGACCTCAAGATCGTCAACGACATCATCGCCGGCTCCAAGAAGCTCTCCGACTTCCCCATGGCAGACGTCAACAACGACGGGAAGGTCGACTCCGCCGACGTCGACCTCCTGAACAAGATCATCAAGAGGGAGTCCACGACTCTGTACGTGGCCTGCCTCGG
This sequence comes from Candidatus Methanomethylophilaceae archaeon, assembly GCA_017540825.1. Taxonomy (GTDB): domain Archaea; phylum Thermoplasmatota; class Thermoplasmata; order Methanomassiliicoccales; family Methanomethylophilaceae; genus Methanoprimaticola. The sequence goes on from JAFYAH010000006.1 coordinate 13,446, forward strand.
CGTCGACGGAAAGGAGACCGTCGTGGAGGTCAAGTATCCCCTGAGGAACGTCGTCACCTACGCCACCAACATGCAGATGCCCGCCCTCTTCGCCAACGGCGGCCAGTACATCGCCGGATACTTCGCGTCCTCCTACGACGTCGCGGAGTCCTCCATAAGCGCGTCCGCCGTCGACCTTAAGGGCAACCAGAGGCAGATCACCGACGAGGCCTGGGCTAACTTCACCGCCCTTGACGCCAAGCTCGCCTCCCAGGGAGGCATTGGAGCCGTCCTCGTCGACCACAGCGGAATCGCCCAGTTCACCGAGTCCCGCATGGCCGACCTCAAGGCATCCGGCATTCCGATGATCGACTACACGTCCGCCGACGCCGTCGACGAGCTGCAGACCGTCCTCACCCTAGGGTTCCTCTTCGGAGGCGACTGCGAGAAGGTCGGGCGCGACTACGCCAAGCTCGGATGGGACGTCAAGGAGAAGGTCCAGAGCGAGGTGTCCAAGATGTCATCCAGCGACCTGGTCTCCTACATTTGCGGGACCATGTACATCTACGTCTGCGGGCCCGACTCTTCTTTCAACACCACCGCGGCCACCGCGGGAGGGGTGCCCTACTCCACCCTGAACGCCGACTTCGCCTCGAAGTACACCAAGAACTCCACCAAGATGTCCTCCACCGAGGCGCTCTCCAACTACACCGACGCGGGAATCTTCATCAACAACCGCTCGATGGACTGGGGCCTCACCGCGGCCGAGAAGGCCGACTTGATAAAGGACACCTGGGACCACAGCAACAGCGGCGTCTCTTCGAGGGAGTACTTCAAGGACTTCGAGGACAAGCTGGTCTACGTCGACAACCTGCTCCCCGGAGGGGTCAAGATCGCCTACATGGCCCACGCCATGTACGGGGACACCTTCACCAGGGAGTGGGCCGACGGCGTGCTCCAGAGCTACATAGACTGCGGCACCCTGCCTCTGGCCGGCCAGACCCTGGACACTGTCCTCGCCTACATAACCTTCGACGACTTCAAGGCCGTCTCAAACTGATTCCAAACAGGGGGGCGAGTCCCCCCATCCAAGGATGATGCCATGAACTACAACGGGAATACCGACAAGGAGTCCGTGATAAGCGAGTATCATCGCCAGATCGCCAGGAAGCTCCTGGTGCTGGCGCTCTGCGTGATCGGGATCGTCCTCTTCGTCGGCCTGCTCTCGCTGTGCGTCTATGACAACATGACCCTGGCCGAGGCCTACGAGGTCATATGGAACCACATCACTGGGCAGCCATACGAGCCTCGCAGCAGGTTCTGGTGGGCGGACCGCTACATCTGGAACACCGCCATGCCCCATGCGATCGTCGCCATACTCGCAGGCGCGTCCCTCGCGGTCTGCGGGACACTGATGCAGGCCATCATGGGCAACCCTCTCGCGGACCCCTACAGCACCGGCATATCGTCCGGGGCGTGCTTCGGCGCCGTCGCCGCCATAGTCGTCGGGATATCGTTCGCAAGCGTGGCCAGCGAGGTCGGGCTGGTGACCAACGCGTTCATCGGGGCCCTGGTGCCTGCGGGCCTGATAATCCTGATCTCGTCCAAGATACGCATGACCCCCGCCACTCTCATCCTGCTGGGGACCGCGATATCCTACTTCTTCAACTCTATGATCACCTACCTCATGGTCACCACCGACGCCGACACCCTGAAGAGCGCCTACATGTGGCAGATAGGCAGCCTGGACGGCATGTCCTGGAGCTACATCCCCCTCATGCTGGCGGTCACCGTCCTGGGCTCCGCGTTCGTGATGCTGATGTCGAGGAAGCTCAACGTGATGTCCCTCGGCGAGAACAGCGCGACCAGCCTGGGGATAGACGTCCAGCGCTTCCGCACGATCTGCCTGGTCATAATGGCCTTTATGACAGCCTCCATCGTCGCCTTCACCGGCATCATAGGTTTCGTCGGGCTGGTGGCCCCGCATCTCGTGAGGCTTCTCGTAGGGTCCGACAACAGGTTCGTCATGCCCATCTCGATGGCGGTCGGCGCTCTGTTGCTTCTCATAGCGGACTACCTGGCCTACCAGCTGTCTAACATCCCTGTAGGGGTCGTGATGAGCATCATCGGAAGCCCCGTGTTCCTGCTGCTGATAATGTACCATACAAGAAAGGCGGGTGCGCTGTATTGATCGTCGATTCCGTAGCCGTCAAAGGCGAGTACGTATCCGGCAACAGGAGGAGGGTCCTCTGGACGCTGTCGTTCGTCGTGCTGGCGCTGGCGCTGTTCTTCGTGACCCTCGGTTTCGGGGTGTTCAAGATATCCGTGGTCGACGCGATAGCCGTGTTCTTCGACCATATCCTCGGGAACTACGTCGACCCGAGGGCGGACGTCTACGTATGGGACACCCGCGTGCCTCGCGCGCTGGGCGCCGTCATAGCCGGCTCGGGCCTCGCCGTGGCCGGAGTCGTTATGCAGAACGACTTCAAGAACCCCCTTGCGGAGCCCTACACGATGGGGATATCGTCAGGAGCTTTCCTCGGGGCGACGCTGGGGATAATAATGAACATATCGGTGGTGCCGTTCGTCCCCGCCGGCAGCCAGGTGGTCGCCAACGCCTACGTGTTCTCGCTGATACCCGTAGCTATAATTGCGCTGTTCTCCAAGTTCAGGAAGCTGACCCCGATGAGCATGATCCTCACGGGGATAGCCGTGATGTTCCTGTTCAGCTCCATCAGCCAGATCCTCATGGTGACCGCGCCCTCCGAAAGCCTCGCGGACGCGTATGCATGGAGGGTGGGGTCCCTGGACAGGGTGCGCTGGGACGCGGTCCCGATGATGGCAGGATCCACGATCCTGCTGGGCGTCCTGCTCTACATGTTCGCAGGAAGGCTCAACGTGATGTACGTCGGCGACAGGAGCGTCAAGACCCTGGGTGAGAGCCCGATGTTCATTCGCCTGGCCACGATGATCCTGGCGTCCCTCCTCACCGCAGGGATAGTCTCGTACACCGGGACCATAGGCTTCATCGGCCTGGTGGGACCGCACGTGGCCCGCATCTTCATAGGCTCCAACAACCGCTATCTGATTCCCGCTTCCGCGGCTTTCGGAGCGGCCTTCATCCTGTTCGCGGACACCGTGGCCAAGGTCTCGGGCATAAACGGACTTCCTGTGGGCGTCATAAGCTCCATGGTGGGCGGCCCGCTGTTCATCTGGATACTGATCAAGCAGAGGAAGAACGTATGGGCCTGACCGCTTCGAACGGATTGTTTTATATCTCGCATTCATATGGATGTTGCATCCAGAAGGTGATCTCATGGAGCTGAGGATAAAGGACGTGTGCTTCTCGTACTCCAGCGTGCCTGTGCTGAAGGACGTCTCTTTCGATCTGGGCGGGAACGAGCTGGTGTCCATACTCGGCCCCAACGGGGTGGGGAAGTCCACTCTCATCCATTGTATCAACAAGATACTCGCTCCGACTTCCGGGACGGTGCTCATAGACGGGAAGGACGTGTCGGAGATAAAGCTCAAGGAGCTCGCCAAGCAGATCGGGTACGTGCCGTATTCGGCCAACGACTCCTTCCCGCTCTCGGTCATAGACACGGTGATGATAGGGAGGCATCCGCATAGCAGGTGGGGGACCCTGGACAAGGACCTGGACATCGTGTACGATACGTTAAGGATGCTCGGCATATCGCATCTGGCCATGAGGGCGTTCAACGAGCTCTCGGCGGGGCAGCACCAGAAGGTCATGCTCGCCCGCGGTCTGGTTCAAGAGCCCGAGATACTCCTTCTCGACGAGCCGACCTCCAACCTGGACGTGAGGCATCAGCTGGACGTCACCAAGATGCTGAGGAGGCTTTCGAGGGAGAAGGGCATCCTAATCGTCATGATAAGCCACGACATCAACATCGCCGCGAAATACTCGGACAAGATCATCCTGATGCACGAAGGTTCCGTCTACGACATAGGGACGCCGAACGAGGTGATCACCGCGGACAATCTGCGCACGGTGTACGGCGTCACCGCGGAGATAACGAAGGACGACGACGCGCCGCATGTGATCCTCAAGGACGCGCTGCCGATGGACGAGGATTGCGAGGAGGCCTCGGAGAAAGCGGTCCCCTCGGTCGAAGGGAAGACGGACGCAGCGGTATGACTCGGATGCGATGTTTTTCAGCGCTCTTTGGAGTCCTTGTTGCGGAGGCACGATTCTATCGCCCTGAGCATGTTCGCGACGTTCTCCCCTTCCGGAGTCAGGTCGACGAATATCTTGAACGGCTTCACGTTCTCGCGAGTCTCGACCACGAGCCCCGCTTCGACGAGCTCCTCCACTCTCGCCTGCACCGTCGATGTCCCTTTGGCTATGCTTCTGGCCAGGTCGCCCTTCATCATGGGCCCGTTCTCGTTCAGAATCATCAGGATCTTCACCGTATGGGTGTTCTCCAGTATGCTCGCTTTGTATTCCGCTCCCATGTTGTGCATTACTACTTACTGATGAATTATAGTTATCTCTATAGAAAACAGTATACATGAGTAAGACTTCTTTGTTCGTTTTGGATGGAGTATGGGGAAATAATCGATAATATCAATACATGAGTCGCAATTTCATATTTATTAGCTAATCGCTGTGCTTCTACAACATACCATATAGTATCAATCCTGAAAACCAAAACTGATAACGATGTCTGCAGATACTCACTTCGGATCCCGATTCTTCCAGCAAGCATGCAGTCGGAACCACCCGATGAAAGGACACAGGGGGCATTTCGGCAACCGGCCGTATGCATTAGCAATCTGGAACCAGCGACGGAGGGAATGCTGAAGGATTCGAACGTCAGCAGCGCACGAGAAGAGTCATGAATACTTGATTGCTGTTTTTTGAATAAACGATGAATCCATGAGATCTATGATGGTCCGAATAAAGCCGAATAATCAACAATTGCCTCATGTTTAATATGTTATGCTACGATACATATCAAGGCAGTTTCGTTTTCGGCGTGTTAGAATCCAGAGATCGAAGCTTTATGAGTAAATTCTTGATTATTGAAAAGAAGAAATCAATACAGACAAGGAAACAAGTGGTAATATGAGCATGAATGAAACAGTCGATCTGCGCACAGGTTCGAAGATCGTGGAGACAGTCGCTTTCGCAGTGCTTCTCTTGGCGCTGATCTCTGCGATATCGCTTTCCGCTAGCGACAGCGAGGCGGCAGGAGAGACTTCTGGGACCTGCGGAGACACTCTTGTATGGTCTATAGAGCCAGCCACAGGCCATCTCACCATCGTAGGAAGCGGCGATATGTATGAATACGGGTCGGGGTCAGGGTCTACTAACTGGAATTACACCGTCAGGTCCGTGTCTCTTCCAGAAGGGCTGACGTCCATAGGAAAATATGCGTTCAAGTATTGTACAGAATTGGTCTCCATCTCCATACCGTCAAGCGTCTCCATAATCGATAACGGGGCGTTCATCGGATGCTCGAGTCTGGGCTCTGTCACCATATCTGACTCGGTGACGAGCATAGGCAAAGACGCCTTCCGCAAGTGCTCTTCCCTGACCTCTGTCTCCATAGGGAGGAACGCCGCACTAGGCTATGGCGCCTTCGCGGAATGCCCGAAAGCCACCAGCCTGTACTACAACTCCAGCGCCATGACAGGGTTCGGCAACGCCAGCACGATGACGTTCGCCGGCTTCGGGACCCAGGGGAACGGCGTGGCCGTCACCTTCGGCGAAAACGTGACCCTGGTGCCCAAGTGGATGTTCAGGGGCGCCGGATACGTGACCTCCGTGGAGTTCTCCGACTCCGTGGAAACGATAGGCGTCGGCGCTTTCAAGGACCAGACCGGGCTCACCTCGGTGTCGTTCCCCAGCAGCGTCGAGACGATCAGCTCCGACGCGTTCAGAGGATGCTCGGGGCTCAGGTCGATAACCATCCCGGACACCGTGAAGACCGTCGACAGCTTCGCGTTCTCCGAATGCTCTTCCCTCACCAGCGTTTCGGTGGGAAAGGCCGCCTATCTGGATACGGGGCCCTGTCCAAGTGCTACAATGCCACTACCCTCTACTACAACTCCAGCGCCATGGCAGGGTTCGGCAACGTCGGCACGATGACGTTCGCCGGCTTCGGGACCCAGAGCGGAGTAGCCGTCACCTTCGGCGACAACGTGACCCTGGTGCCCAAGTGGATGTTCAGGGGCGTCGGATACGTGACCTCCGTGGAGTTCTCCGACTCCGTGGAAACGATAGGCGTCGGCGCTTTCAAGGACCAGACCGGGCTCACCTCGGTGTCGTTCCCCAGCAGCGTCGAGACGATCAGCTCCGACGCGTTCAGCGGATGCACAGGGATGGAGTTTATGGAATTCCCCTCAAGCCTCTCTTCTTTAGGCAGCTATGCCTTCAGGGGCATAGAGTTCTACGACGGCGAAACTCCTCTAAGCCATACAGTCTCCAATCTGGCTGGTCGCACATTCGTCATGATCGACGGCAAGCTGAGCGTGCGCACAGTGCCCGCTGTCGATACGATCTTCAACGACGGCACTTTGAAATACTCGGTGACGTCCAGCAGCCCCCTCGCTGTTTCTGTCATAGGGTTCGAGAACGCGACTAAGAACTTGGTCATACCGGACGAGGTCTACTACAGGGGCTTCGATATTCCAGTGAAGTCCATATCCAAGCAGGCGTTCTATGGATCCGACACAATAGTGACTGCGGACCTGGGCAGCGTCACGTCCGTGGGAGTCAAGGCCTTCGCCAACTGCACCAAGCTCAAGTCCGTATCGGTCGGAGATTCTCTTAAGACCATCAGCGCATACGGGTTCTACAGGTGCGTCAGGTTAGTTGACATAGACCTCGAGAGCTCTGCCAAGACCATGAACGCGATAGGGTCGTTCGCATTCTACAAGTGCGAGAAGCTCGCCGCCATCGCGATACCCTCCTATGTGAAGACCATCGGCGACGACCATCCGTTCAGCCAGGCTTTCGCAGATACCAAGGGCAACGCTCTGGATGTCCTGCCGGAATCCCTGAGGGGTTACGTATACAGGAACGTGGACGGGGTGTTCGTCCGCCAGGCAGGGCCCGAGGTCGGCCATCCGTTTTCGTGCGGAAATCTCCACTACGAAGTGATCGCCTCCCTTCCCGCCGAGGCGATGATCACAGGGTACACCGGCACCGTGAAGGCACTCGTCGTTCCGGACAGCGTTGAAGACGAAGGATACGTCTACGATGTCGTGGCCATAGGGGACTATGCCTTCAACGGAAACAAGAGCCTCAGATCCGCGGACCTCTCAGGCATCGAGAGGATAGGCAAGCAGGCGTTCTACTCCTGCACCGCCCTCAAGACCGTGAAGATGGAGGACGTCAGGAGCATAGGGGTGAAGGCCTTCGCCTACTGCTCCGCCATGACCGAGGCGGATGTGGGGGAAGGCCTGAAGACGATCAGCGCCTACGCGTTCACCAAGTGCAGGTCTCTCCAGAGCTTCGAGTTCCCCGACTCCGTCAAGACCATCGGATCCTACGCCTTCTACAAGTGCTCCGCGCTTCAAGGCGCCGACCTAGGGCCCATGGTGAAGACGATCGGGTCCTACGCCTTCGCGTCCTGCCCCTCGATCTCCGAGGTCTCCTTGCCGTCGGCGCTGAAGAAGCTAGGATCGACCTCCTTTAGTGGCCTGGTCTTCCAAGACGCCGACGGGAACGTCTTGAAGCAACCGCCAAGACCCTCCGCGGCCACAGCTACTCCGGAACAGGCGGGATACTCGTCATGGACTCCTGAGCTAAACACGGGGCTTCGGCCCCTTTCCTATTGTGATCTCTATCGAATTACGAATCGCAGACTACAGGTTCGTTCTTCAGATTGTGCGAAGGCATCTCTCGTCCTTCATCTACGCATCGTTTCCAGCGATGTCTCGTGCTTGCACACGGCTTCTGTATAAAGAATTCCTAGCGTAAGTGCTATCATGAGGCATTTTGATTATGAGCTCATGAGAGGCATTCCGATAGGAGTCAGCGATTTCATGGAGGTCCGCAATCTGAACGGGCTGTATGTGGACAAGACGGAGCTGATCATCGAGATACTCGATCAGCCTCTCAAGAAGGTGTTCCTGTTCACGAGGCCCAGGAGATTCGGGAAGACCATGAACATGTCCATGCTGGAGGCGTTCTTCGATCTGAAATACAAAGGGAACCCATGGTTCGAAGGTCTGAGGATCGACGGCCGCGAGGACCTGTCCGAGCACAAGAACGTCTATCCCGTGATCTATCTGAGCATGAAGGATTTGGAAGCTGATAATTTAGAGTCATTCATAAGAAAGATGTCGTCGAAGATGATGTATGTGTTCTTAGGATTCAGATATGTGCTGGATTCTGAAATCGATCCTATGGTTGCAAAGAAATATGGAAGGATCCTTTCCGAAGAGGCGGACCAGGAAGAGCTGGTGGAGTCGTTGCATCTTCTCAGCATGGTTCTCCATGAGCATCATGGCATCCAGCCTATAATCCTGATAGACGAGTATGACAATCCTGTGAACTGTGCTTTCGATAAAGGGTCCATGGGGGGCATTATCGATTTTCTGCGCGGGTTCTATTCGAGGGCCCTCAAGGACAACAGGCATCTCAGATTCGCAGTGCTCACCGGAGTAATGCAGATAGCCAAGGAGAGCATATTCTCCGGATTGAACAACATCCACGTCAACAACATATTCTCCGAAGACTTCGACGAGTGCTTCGGCTTCACCGAGGCGGAGGTCAGGGCGATCCTCGAGGAGGTGGAGCATCCGGAGAAGTTCGAGGAATGCAGGGAATGGTACGACGGGTACAGGTTCGGGAAAGCTGACGTGTACAACCCGTGGAGCGTGAACAGCTACGTGGACAGCGGCTTCAAGCCCAAGGAGTACTGGGGCGGCACCAGCGGGAACGACATCATCGGGACCTTGTTGGATTTCGCTGATGCCGAGACCTTCGAGGAGCTGACGGCCCTGGGCGGCGGAGGGACGGTGGAGAAGCAGCTGTCGCCCGCCGTTCCGATCAGGGGCCTCTACCGCAGCAAGGATGCGGTGTACTCTGTCATGGCCATGGCCGGATATCTGAACGCTGTGCCCAGCGAAGAGGGATATGTACTGTCGATCCCGAACAAGGAGGTCCGCAGGGTGTTCTTCGACGTCATGATGGAACGTTCCGGCACCAGCGCGGGCCTGCAGCTCAGGAACCTGTTCCGCGCTCTCGAGAAGGGCGACGTCGAAGGGGTCGAGAAGAACGCGTTCTCGGTGCTCGCGGAGAACTTCAAATCCATCCAGCTCAAGGACGAGGGGGACTATCAGCTCCTGATCGCAGGTGCCGCCTTGGCACTGCTAGGCAATTACAAGGTCCGCATCGAGGAGGAGGCCGGGAACGGCAGGGCGGACCTGATCATGGAGAGGACCACGCCCGAGCGTCCGAACATCGTGGTCGAATTCAAGAGGTCCAGGTCCGACGATCCCGAGGACTGGGCCCGGGAGGCCGAGGAAGGGGTCGCCCAGATCAAGGAGAAGGATTATCATCTATCGCTCAGGGGCAGGACGCTGCTGTACGGCGTGTGCTTCAGGAACAAGAAGGCGAAGGCCGCGGTCGAAGAGCTCCCTCTGCCGGCGGCGCGAGGAAGGGGAGCAGAGCAGGCCCCGTGCGGCAGGGCCGTATCGATCAGGCAATTTATATTGTATAAAAATATACATTAATGAACAATATTATTTTATATCTAACGACGATTCCTTCGAGCCATGGCAATACCTAAAGACGCAAGGATCAACCTGTCGCCAGAGGACATACCCAAGAGATGGTACAACCTGGCGTCCGACCTCCCCGGGCTCAAGCCCCCGCTCAACCCCGGGACCAAAGAGCCTGCGAAGCCCGAGGACTTCGAGCCCATCTTCTGCAAGGAGATCATAAGGCAGGAGGGGACCACCGAGAGGTACGTGGACATACCCGAGGAGGTCCGCGACAACCTCATCTACCTCAACAGGCCCGCCCCGCTGCAGAGGGCGTACAGGCTGGAGAAGGCCCTGAAGACCCCTGCGAAGATCTACTTCAAGAGGGAGGACATGAGCCCTCTCGGAAGCCACAAGGGCAACACCGCGCTCGCCCAGGCCTACTACAACGCCGAGGCAGGGGTCCACACGCTCACCACCGAGACCGGAGCTGGCCAGTGGGGGACCGCCCTCGCCATGGTGTCCAACCTCTATGACCTGGACACCACCGTGTTCATGGTCAAGGGCAGCTTCATGGCCAAGCCGCTGAGGAAGACCATCATCAACACGTACGGCGCCAAGATCTACGCCTCTCCCAGCGAGTACACCGAGTTCGGGAGGAAGGTCCTCAAGGAGCACCCAGAGACCTCCGGGTCCCTGGGGATCGCCATATCCGAGGCGTGCGAGATGGCCGCCAAGGACCCACAGATATGCTACTCTCTGGGGAGCGTCCTCAACCACGTCATGCTCCACCAGACGGTCATCGGGCAGGAGACCATGCAGCAGATGGAGATCGGCGAGATCGTTCCCGACTACGTCGTCGCATGCACCGGCGGAGGCTCAAACTTCGCAGGGATGACGTTCCCCATGCTGGGCAAGAAGATAAGGGGAGAGGGCTTCAAGGACACCCAGTTCGTGGCTGTAGAGCCCAAGGCCGCACCCAGCCTGACGGAAGGCGAGTTCAAGTACGACTTCGGCGACACCGCCGGGTTCACGCCCCTGCTGATGATGTACACCCTCGGGAGCGAGTTCATACCCTCCTCCATCCACGCCGGAGGCCTCAGGTACCACGGAATGTCCCCGCTGGTCTCCGCCGCGTACGACACCGGGCTGATCTCGGCCAGGTCGTACGACCAGACCCAGACCTTCGAGGCCGGCCTGCTGATGGCGAGGACCGAGGGGATCATCCCCGCGCCCGAGTCCTGCCACGCCCTCAAGGGCGCCATAGACCTCGCCCTGGACGCCAAGGCGAAGAACGAGGAGAAGACCATAGTGTTCTGCCTGTCCGGCCACGGCCTCCTGGACCTGTACGGCTACGAGCAGTACCTGGACGGCACCCTGCCCTCTTCGGACATCCACAGCTGAGATCCAATGGGGGCTCTCCCGGGGCCCCCGCCCTTTTCAGTTAACGATATATATTGTGCCGTGTTAACACGTAGCACGGTGAAGGCATCAGCGCGTCCTTCGCAGGGGTGTGTAAATGGGACTCGAAGAGCTCAGAGAGGAGATCCGGAAGAAGGACGAGGAGATAGTCAGGCTCATAGCGGAGCGCACCGCGGTGGCGGTGAGGATCGGCGAGGAGAAGAAGCGCGCCGGGCTCCAGGTGAGGGACGTCAAGGTGGAGGAGCGCGTAAAGGCCAGGTATGCCGCCATGGGCTCCGAGAAGGGCCTCAGCGCCGAGGTCATGGACAGGGTCTCGTCGGCCCTGATCAAGGAGGCCGTCGACGCCGAGTCCATGGTCCCCGTCGCGCGGAGGTCCGGGAAGGCCGTCGTCATAGGGGGCGCCGGCAAGATGGGAGCATGGACGGCCAAGTTCCTGGAAGGCTCCGGGTTCGAGGTCTCCGTCGTGGACCCGAGGTCGGGCAGCGGGCTCTCGATAGACGACTGCGCCGGCAGCGACGTGGTCGTCGTGTCCGTCCCCATACATTCCACCGGAGAGGTCCTAAAAGGGCTGGAGCGCGTCTGCTCCCCCGAAACGCTGATATTCGACCTCACCTCGCTGAAGAGCCCCATAGAGGCCAGGCTCAGGAGGATGGCCAGCTCCATGAAGGTCTGCTCCGTACATCCGATGTTCGGCCCCTCGGCGACGTCCCTGTACGGGAGGAACGTCATAGTGTGCGACTGCGGGAACCGCCAGGCGGTGGACGAGGCGGTAGGCATCTTCGACGACAGGGGCGGAAGCATCCGCGTCATGGGCCTGTCCGAGCACGACTCGTACATGTCCTATGTCCTCGGCCTGACCCATGCCGTCAACATCGCCCTTTTCACGGTCCTGGAGAGGAGCGGGTTCAGCTTCGAGGACCTCAGGACGGTGTCGTCCACCACGTTCAACAAGGGCCTGGACACCAACATGTCGGTGGCCTCCGAGGACCCGATGCTGTACTACGAGATCCAGCACCTCAACTCCCACAGGGACGAGATGTGGGACCTCTTCTCAGAGGCGGTCGCCGAGCTCAGGGAGAAGTCTCTGAGCGACGACCCGGAAGGGTTCATAGCCCTCATGGATGCCGGAAGGGAGTATTTCAAACATTAAACACATAATAACTAAAACTATTGCAGGGGAGGAATCTAGCATGTTCGGCAAAAGCATACGCATGGAGAGGATAACTGACAGGAAGACCGGCAACGCGGTAATAGTCCCGATGGACCACGGAGTCTCTATCGGGCCTCTCGACGGACTCATCGACATGAGGAAGACCGTCGACGAGGTCTCCAACGGAGGAGCCACGGCGGTCCTGATGCACAAAGGACTCATAAGGTACTCGTACCGCCAGTCCGGAAGGGACGTGGGGCTTATAATGCACCTGTCGGCGTCCACAGACCTCGGTCCAAACAGGAACAGCAAGGTGCAGATCACGACCATCGAGGAGGCCATCAAATACGGGGCCGACGCCGTCTCCATCCACATCAACTTCGGATCGGAGGACGAGCCGTCAATGCTGGAGCAGGCCGGGAAGATCTCCGAGCAGTGCACCGAGTGGGGTATGCCTCTCATCATCATGGCCTATCCGCGCGGACCGGAGATCAAGGACCCCTACGACCCGGAAGCCATAGCGCACTGCGCCAGAGCAGCTTCCGAGATAGGGGCCGACCTGGTGAAGGTGAGCTACACCGGGGACGTGGACACGTTCAGGGACGTCTGCAGGGGCGCCCTCGCTCCGGTCCTCATAGCGGGCGGGCCCAAGATGGGCTCCGACATGGAGATCCTCAACATGGTCCATGACTCCATGGAGGCCGGCGGGCGCGGAGTGTCCATAGGGCGCAACGTGTTCCAGAACAGGAACGTCCGCGGCATAACCAAGGCGATCTCGAGCATCGTCCTCGACGGGTTCTCCGTGAGCGAGGCGTCCCAGTTCCTGTGAGGCGATGGCATGGGGAGGCTGATCGTCAGGGCGGACAGGCCGGAGGACGCCGGCGTCAGGAAGAGCATGGTCACCAACGGGCTGGAGACCGGCATAGGCAGGTTCATCCTCCGCAAGGGGGACGAGGGCTTCGAGAGCCTAGGCAAGTTCGAGGCGATCTACGTCGAGGACGGCCGCTTCACGGACGACTCGTACGCGTTCGTCGACATCGCCACCCCCGAGGCCCAGGCCGAGGCCATGTCCCTGGCCGGGAAGAAGAAGGCGGTCGTCGTGACCACATCCGACTGGACCGTCATCCCGCTGGAGAACCTGATCGCCAGGTTCGGCGGCTCCGGGACCGAGGTCTACGCCTGCGCATCCTCCGAGAAGGAGGCCAAGCTGTTCCTCACCACCATGGAGAAGGGCGTCGACGGCGTGGTCGTGGACGTGGAGGACCCGCTGAGCCTCCGCAGGTTCGGGGAGGTCGCGAGCGGAGGCTCCGAGCCCCTCTCCGAGGTGAAGGTAGTCTCCGTGAGGCCGGTCGAGCTCGGGGACAGGGTCTGCATAGACACCTGCAGCATGATGGTCCCCGGCGAGGGGATGCTGATAGGGTCGTACTCGTCCTGCCTGTTCCTGGTCCAGTCGGAGAGCGAGGAGAACGGGTACGTGGCCAGCAGGCCGTTCCGCGTGAACGCCGGCGCCGTGCATTGCTACATAGAGGTCCCCGGAGGGGGAACCAGGTACCTGTCCGAGCTGTCGAGCGGGGACAGCGTGCTCATATGCGGCAGGGACGGGAAGACCAGGACCGCGTCCATCGGCAGATGCAAGGTCGAGAGGAGGCCGCTGCTGATGGTGGAGGCCACCGACGGGGAGAAGAGCTACTCCGTCATGCTCCAGAACGCCGAGACGATAAAGATGGTCACCAGGGAAGGCTCCAAGCCCGTCACCGCCATAGAGCCGGGGGACGTCCTCCTGGCCAAGCTCGGGAGCGGAGGAAGGCACTTCGGGATGGCCATAGACGAATCCATCACGGAGAAGTAAATGAGGGTCTGCACGACGTACGGCTCCCCGGTCCCGCTCAGGAAGGGCGCGGAGATGCACGAGATCCGCCTGGACGTCTTCGACCGGATCCCGGAGGGGGTCGGCGAGGAGTCCGTGGTGACGCTGTGCGGGAGGGACCCTTCCGTCGTCCCCGGCTCTTTCGCGGGCCTCGTCGACGTAGGGGAGAGGGACGTGAGCATCCCGCACAGGAAGATCAGGTCGTTCCACGACTTCGAGCGGACCCCCGACCGCGACGGCATCCTGGCGATGCTCGGGAGCGGAGACCAGGAGATATCCAAGGGAGCCTTCAAGGCCTCGTCGTTCGTCGACCTCTGCTCCATATTGGACGCGTCCAAGGCCCTGGGGAGGAAGCACGTCCTCCTGGGGATGGGGCCTCTCGGAGAGGTCACCCGCATAAGGCAGTCCGTCCTGGGCAACGAGTTCACCTTCGGATACCAGGGGGAGCCCACCGCTCCGGGGCAGTTCAGCGCGGACGAGATGGAGGCGATGGGCGACGGCTGCGTGCTGGTCGGGATAACGGGTCATCCGCTCTCCCACACGCTGTCGCCTCCGATGCAGAACGCCGCCATCAGGAAGGCGGGCATCAATGGCAGGTACCTCGTGTTCGACTCGCCCTCTTTGGACCGCATCGAGGACGCGATCAGGGGATACGGCATCAGAGGGATGAACGTGACCATCCCCTACAAGCAGAAGGTCATGGAGCATCTGGACAGGATCTCCGGAGCCGCCGGGGAGGTCGGAGCGGTCAACACCATAGTCAACGACGACGGGGTCCTCTCCGGCGAGAACACGGATGTGGCCGGCGTCCTCCATGCGCTTTCCGGAGTAGAGCTGAAAGGGTCCAAGGCTCTCGTCATGGGCTCGGGAGGAGCGTCAAGGGCCGCCGTTTACGCTCTGGCCAGAGCCGGCGCGGACGTGAGCGTGTCCGGCAGGAACGGGAGGACCGTGGCCGAGGTGTGCGCCGCGTTCGGCGCGGAGGCGTTCTCAGGAGGGGCGGAAGGCTTCGACGTGGTGGTCAACTGCACCCCGATAGGCCTGGTCGAAGGCGAGTATCCCTCGGACCTGTCCGGCCTGCGTCCCGGCCAAGCCGTGCTGGACATGGTCTACGGCAGGAGGACGCCCCTGATCGCCAGGGCCGAGGCCGCCGGCTGCCGCCTCGCGGACGGAGCTGACATGCTGGCGGGCCAGGGCGCCGAGTCGTTCAAGATGTGGTTCGGCAGGGACGCCGACATGGAAGCCATGAGGGAGGCGCTGAGATGACCGGCACAGGCCGCTCGCACGGGGCGGTGTCGGTCATGAACGCGATCCCGTGCGGGATAGGGTCCACCATCGGCATAGGGCTGAGGACAGAGGCCAGGTTCGAGCCCGCCGAGGGGACGACGGTGACGCTGGAAGGCCGTCCCGGGATGGACGACGCCCTCGTCAGGACTTGCGTCTCCAGGGCATCGGAGGCGGCTGGTGAGCCCGAGGAGGGATACAGGCTGACCGTCTCCACCCAGATACCGCCGTCCATGGGCCTCAAGAGCTCCAGCTCGGTATGCAACGCGGTCATAGCTTCCGTTCTAGATTATTATAAAATAGACATGGACCCGCTGGACGCCATAAGGCTGGGGGTGGAGTGCGCCAAGGCATGCGGGGTCACGATAACCGGGGCGTTCGACGACGCCTGCGGCTGCGGCCTCGGAGGGCTCGTGGTCACCGACAACACTGAGAACGAGCTCCTCTGCAGGCTGGAGGTCCCTGAGTACGACGTGGTGATATGCCTTCCGGACAGGACTATACCCAAGAGCAAGGTCCCGGTCGACAGGTACAGGGCCCTCAGGGAGCAGTACGAAGCCATGGTCCCCCGGATCGAGAAGGATTATCTCGGCATCCTCACGGCCAACGGGGCCTTCGTGGAAGGCATCGTCGGATCCATGGGAGTGGCCGAGAGGGCGCTGAGAATAGGCGCTCTCGCGGCAGGCATAACCGGCACCGGCCCAGCCACAGCTGTGATAGCCGATCCCGGTGACGGAAAGAGGATAGCTGACGAGCTGGGGCTTCCGGCCCTCATCACGAGGACGTTACGATGGACATAGTTTTCAACGGAGGAAGGGCGGAAGGGACCGTGTCGGTCCCCGCGTCCAAGAGCTACACCCACAGAGCGATAATGATGGCCGCGCTGTCCGAAGGCAGATGCTCGGTCAGGAACCCCCTGGAATCCTTCGACACGAAGGCCACCGCCGAGGCGATGAGGTCCATGGGGGCAGTCATCGAGCCGATCGAAGGCGGGCTCTCCGTGGAGACCTCCAGGCTCCACGCCCCTGACAGGACGATAGACGTCCTGAACTCGGGGACCACCATGAGGCTCATGACCGGGCTGGCCGCCCTTTTCGACTCGGAGACCACGATTACCGGGGACGAATCCATCAGGAGGAGGCCGATGGGCCCGCTGCTGAAGGCGCTGGAAGGGTGCGGCGCGAGGTGCGCTTCCGACGGCGGCAGGGCGCCCATAACGATCAGAGGCCCCGTGAAGGGGGACAGGATAGTCATCGACGGCAGCATGAGCTCCCAGTTCGTGTCGTCCATGCTGATGATGTCACCGCTGGTCGGGAGGCCGATGGACGTCGTCATAGAGGGGAAGCAGGTGTCGCGCCCGTACATCGACGTCACCATATCCGTAATGGAGAGCTTCGGGGTGAAGGTCGAGAAGACGGAGGAGGGGTACCATGTCGAGCCTCAGAGGTACGTCCCGTGCGACTACGCCGTCCCCGCGGACTTCTCTTCGGCCGCCTTCCCCCTGGTCGTAGGAGGCCTGTCCGGGAAGGTGTCCGTGGAAGGCCTGGACCTGAAGGACCCGCAGGGGGACAAGGCCATACTGGACATATTGGGGAGGGCCGGATGCGAGGTGTCCGCCGTCGGCGGCAAGGTCTCGTGCGCCAAGGCCGAGAGGCTGGTCGCCGCGGACGTGGACCTCTCCGACATACCGGACCTGTTCCCCATAGTGGCGGTCCTCCTCAGCACAGCCGAGGGCACCAGCAGGCTGTACGGCGCCCCCCAGCTCAGGTTCAAGGAGAGCGACAGGATAGCCTCCGTGGAGAGGATGCTCTCCGCGCTCGGGGCGGACATACGCGGGACGGACGACGGATGCGTGATAAGGGGCGTTCCCCGGCTCCGCGGCGGGAGGATTGAGCACGGCGGGGACCATCGCCTCATGATGGCGGCCGCCGTGGCCTCCCTCGTCTCGGACGGGCCCGTCTCCATGGAGGACGACGGGTGCTGGAACGTCTCGTATCCGGGCTTCGTGGAGCAGATGCGCTCGATAGGGATGAGGTGCCGAGATGTATACGGTGGGCAACACGCTCAGGATAGGCCTATTCGGGAAGAGCCACGACGACTTCATAGGATGCTACGTGGACGGCCTTCCCGAGGGGATGGAGATCGACACGGGAAGGATCGCGAGGGCGATGGAGCTCCGCAAGCCGAGGGACGGCATAGGCACCCCTCGCAAGGAGCCGGACGAGGTGATCCTGGAGGAAGGCGTCGAGGACGGCAGGGTCGTCGGTCGCGTCCTAATAAAGATAATGAACACCAACAGGAGGTCCTCGTCCTACAGCGGGTTCAACGTCACTCCCAGGCCGGGGCATGCGGACCTGCCCGCCCTGATGAAGTTCAAGGATTTCGACGTCAGCGGCGGAGCCCAGTTCTCGGGAAGGATGACCGCTCCACTCGTCGCCGCCGGAGCAATAGCGTCGCAGTATCTCGAGGCCAAAGGCATCAGGGTCGCCGCCTACACCAAGAGCATCGGAAACGTCGCAGACCCTCAAGAGCGCTCCTTCGAGGAGATCGACGGCTCCAAGAAGTTCAAGACCCGTGCGGCTGACACGGCCCTCGACGAGAGGATGACCGAGGCGATACTCGCTGCTTCCGGGGACGGGGACAGCGTCGGAGGGGTGGTCGGGTGCATGGCGATAGGCCTTCCGATAGGGTTCGGAGGCATATGGTTCGATGCGCTGGACGTCTCGGTTGCCAGGATGATGTTCTCGATACCTGCCGTCAAAGGCGTGGAGTTCGGAAAAGGGTTCGGGATCTCCTCGATGAGGGGTTCCGAGAGCAACGACCAGTACGCCGTCAGGGACGGCAGGATAGTGGCTCTGACCAACAACATGGGAGGAGTGTGCGGCGGGATGAGCGACGGCATGCCGCTGACGTTCGACGTCGCTTTCAAGCCTACCCCCTCGATATCCAAGAGGCAGCGCACCGTCAACCTCGAGAGGATGTGCGACGACCAGATAGAGATCAAAGGCAGGCACGACCCATGCGTGGTCCCTCGCGCTGTGAGCGTCGTGGAAGCGATGGCCGCCATCACGATAATGGACCAGGACCTGTCATTCCAGCTTGACGAGCGAGAACCTTGTCATGTTGTCGGGGTTGTCCTCGACGTTCTCGTTCGCCAGGAAGAGGCCGTAGTGCTCTCCGGCGTCCTTTCTGCACACGGCAGCAGACCCTTCCGGGAGCTTCCCCATGGCCAGCATCTCCGCAGCATAAGCCGTGTCCTCGCACTCGACCATCTTCGCTCCAGGGTAGAGCCTCTCGAGATTCCTTTTGGATTGAGCAAGGGCCTGAACATGCGAGACCAAGCTGTTGACGGGGTCGTCGGCGTTCTTCTTGAACACGCAATGGTGGATCGGCGACCACATGAGGTCGAGCTCCCTGAGGTTTCTGACGCCTTTCTTAGCCTCTTCGGATTCAAGGACGACCCCAGCGAACTTGTTCTCTACGGCCAGGACGCCGTAGTCGATCTCACCTGCGACAAGCGCGTCCATAACGTTCCTGGCCGACATGAGGGGAACCAGCACAGTATCCTTCAGATCGAATTTCTTCGAGAATACCATCGCCATCTCTTCGCTGTTGGAAAAGGGTATGCCCATATAGCCCACTCTTATGGTATCCTTCATCGTAAATTCTCCGTAGGGCCTGCAGCAGGCCAGTACCCTTTAATCCGGTCAGTGATAAATCATTTGTTGAGGCATCTGCATGGAAGATGCGCCCGGAAATGCAGGGGCCAGGCTAATTGGCAGCCATGGCAGCGTGCTCGGCCAGTTTTCTGGTGATTCGGACGGCTTGAAATTTTAATGAAGAAAACTATAAATAGGATGTCGTAGTGCAGGGGATTACGCGATGATTTCGCGGATACGATTCATAGAATCAGATCATGCACCCGGACAGAGGTCCTGTCCCGGGGAAGAGGCGTAGGGCCCCCGCATTGGAGGATGAGGGCGGGGCAAGCCCGATGATCGCCGGACATACGAAACCTGGACGTGTGCTAGATCATACGCCAGCGGCGATGCTACGCC
>JAFYAH010000050.1 GCA_017540825.1 Candidatus Methanomethylophilaceae archaeon
ACGTTACATGCGATCCATGCATGCATCCCCGAAATTGAGGCCGCATACCCCTGTAGAGGCCTTGTCATATGGTGGCGAATCAATCTCACGCGTGCACACGCGCGCAATATAATAGAACCCTCATTTCATGTCGAGGTTAGGATATATATTTTGTAACTGATGGCTTGTCATCCAAGTAAGACCCATGAGTCGGCTGCAAGCGCGCGGCCATTATGTCTCATGGGCGATGGATATCCCGTCTTCTATCAGCGCCATGTATTTGTCATCGCCATGTTCGTACTTTTCACGAATTAATCCAGAAATGAAATCCACCAGTTGAACAGCCTTGTCTGAAGATGAGTTGACTTTTCTCACTGACTTGACATTGAGATCAGGAACTGTTTCGGCTACGAGCTCCAACAGATTTTTCATGTCTATGCAACGATTCTCATCGAAGTTCAGAGAAACATCTTTGGTGCATAGCATTTTCCCGATTAAAGGGAGTATCTCGCCAACAGCGGCCTTGTATAAATTACAGTTACGAATGTCCTTGTAAGACGGCGATTTCTTCTTATCGATGACCACATAGACTATGGATATGGAACAATCTGAGAGCGATTTCAATATCTTTATCCTCTCATGTGGATAAGAATTGCTGAATTTCACCTCTATGGCGGCGCCCTTCTTGCTTTTCCTGCTTGCACCCATTTCGTCAAGGACTTTGAACGCCTTGCTCAAATCACGAGTGCGTCTGACGATTAAAGCCGACATTATGAAATATCTGTCCTGAGAGCCTAAATTCCCTGACTCGTCCAAAGATACTGTCGATGTCATCCTATCGCATTTGAAACCTGGGGATGACACTCATTGATTGTGGTCATATAAGTTACTTGCCAATATGTACCAGATTATCCATCGGCAATGGCTTATGCAGAGAACAACGGATTCCCTTCGGTTCCGTAGGTATAACCCCGAACTGCCTGATGCCGGACGACGCCTTCGTCTCTCATCCCCTTCCAGCTCCCTCCTGATGTTCTCGACCTCCTCGTCGAGGGACGAGCGCATGCGAGGGTTCCCCGTGAAGCTGCATATCGTATCGATCTGATCTCCATCTCCGTGTACACATCCATGAGGTAGAACAGCGAGACCTTGTAGAACTCCTGGTTGCTCCTGAACACCCCGAGCTCCAGGACCGGGTCCAGCATTTCCAGCAGCCCTACGGGCATGCTGACCAGAACGTTGACGTCGTCCCTCCTGTTAGTGGATTCCATTGTCTTGCGGTAGAGCGTGAACTCGTTCGATATGAGCTCCGTCATCCTCCGCCGGTACCTTTCCTCACCTCGACGGAGGCCTGCAGCGGCTCCATCTCCCGGACGAGCTGTGCCGACATCTTATGCATCGCACGGAAGTCAAAGTCATTTCATCAGAGGATGCACTAAAGGGCGATGTTCGAAATCGAACTTAAACACATCCGCGGAGCATAATGCTATATGATCCGCGCGTCAGCACATCACGATGCCGACCAAGGCATCTGAGAACGACTGATTCGTCAGAAGTTCATTCGAATGGATTCTCTGCGACAGCGTCTTTGAGGAGCTCATCGAACTCCTTATCTGACATGTCATCAAAGATCCGCCTTCTCCAGAGGGTGTAGTCTGGACAGCTTCCCCTAACCGAACTGATGAAAAGCTCGGCGTTAACGATGCCGAAGTTCTTGACCAGGCAGTCCATGCCCAACATCATCATCACGTCAGGCGTGTAGTTGCTAACCCTTTGATTCATCTGAGCCCCTCCATTATGTAAAGCATATCGTTTGGGGATGTTTTATTGTTATCCTATCGTCTTTGTATTTAAGCATCCTATCGTCCGTAGTGATGAGGTAGTCGCACCCCGAGTCGATAGCACAAGCGATGTGCGTGGCATCGGCACGCTTGATGCCGGCATCCATGATCTCCCGGATCATCGGCATGAGCTCTTCCATCCTCTTGGAACCGACGTATGACTTGGCATGTTCATGCATGATACGTGCCCGCATCAAGAAGAAGAAAACAGCTTGAAACGATGGGGGTTGCCCCCGCCCTTCCTTTGAAACGATGCGACCGATCTGGCCTCCCTCGTCGAGGGGCAATCGCGCATGGGGATCTCACGAAACCGCTCATAATATGGATCCGTGGCTCTGCCTCCTTTTAGGACAATGATCAGAATCCTATCGGCATTTTCGCCTGTGCACCCTGCCGATACATGGCCAGCGCGGCTGCTGCCAGGCATATCCCTGCGCACATCACGACGAGCGGCGCTGCCCATACGTCCGGCTCGGGGACCGCTCTTATGCGATACCTCTCTTCCATCAGGCAGTTTAGACAGTTTCGGTTATTGTTCTGACCCATGGGCACACGTACGACGTGACGACTCCGCCGATTTTATATTCCGTTTCGATTAGGAATCGTCTGAGGACGCGCCTACGAGAATCCTTACCCGCGAATACTACAGGCTGAGACTCCTGGAGAGGAGCTACGATCTCTGGCCATGCCGCGTCGACCCCAGGACCTCGTCGTACGACCAGAAGTTCTATGAGGAGATATCCGAGGGCGATTTTCCAGAGATGCACCGGGAATTCATCGCCCACGCTTTGGAAAAGGGTTTTTCCAGGTGCCCCACGCGGGAGGAGATCGTCGAGGATTACAAGAGAAGGCATGCGAACGATTCCGATCCGTGCTGGGACCGCTTCCCCGAGGACGTGCTGTCCATGGCAGCCGGCACCAGGGTTCTAGGAAGGGGAGTCGTGTCCCCGGAGGTCTTCGACTACTGCATGAAGAGAAGGAGGGAGGCCTCGGAATCGGCCGGCGAGATCTACGGAAGATGGCTGTGGCATGTCTTGGAGGACCTTCCGGGTCAGATCGAAGAGGCTCAGGAGCTCGTGCTCCTGGTAATCGGAATCTGCCACAGGGTCGAGCACAGGGACGACGGCAGCATCCTGCTCAAGAGCAAGTTAGATGAGATCTCCCTCGCCGACGCCCGCATCGTCGGCACAGATACCGGGTCGTTGAGCGCGGAATACTGCGAGCTGCATCGCGACGGCCGCGGATGGGTCCTCGAGACGATTAACGAGATCGGCGACTGCGACATACGGTTCTCCGGCTTCGACATCGTGAGGAGGCGTCGACATGAGGTTCTTCGACCTGGAGTGGTACGAGGCCATGCAGCTCACCGGTTTCGATTTCGGAAGGAGGGTGGATGAAAGGGCCGCGTCGGATCCCGATTCCATAGCATCGGAGCAGTTCGGCCTTGCCTTCCTCCACGCCTACGAGGAGCTGGTCTCAGACAGCAGAGACTATGGCCGCATACCGACGGAGAAAGAGGTTCGGGACAGGATGGCGATGCGGGCAGATGCCTCCGTGAGGGACGCTCTCCGCGCATGCCCCGGCCTTAAGATAGAGCATCCGGAGGTGTTCTCGTACGGATTCGTCACGCAGGAGCAGTTCGACATGATGTCCGAAGTCGCAGAGCGCGCCAGGCGCCTTTGCCGTGAGAGGGAGGCCCAGGCCGAAGCCTATTACTCCGCCAGAAGGGGGCTCATCAGCCGTCGCGTCCGCATGTCCGTCTCGATGCACGACTGCCATGTGAGGACGTCCGTCGAGGGGACCGGGATAAGGATGTTCCTGAAGCGTGGGCTCTCCAGCCTGTCGGAGATCGTGTTCGTCGGGGCGGAGGTCACGCAGGGGGAGGTCCCGGAGGAGTTCGAAGGGCTGTACCACGAGATCGATCGGAAAGACGGAAGGTACGAGATCGGCTTCCTGGTTGGGACAGGCGTAAGGGAATGCGCTGAATTCACCATCGAATGCGACGACGTGGTCGCCACGGACCGGCATGGGCGGCCCATAGACGACGGCTACGACATCCTTCTCGTGCCTCTCGTCGATCGCCTTCTGCAGGAGCTCGACGGAAAGCACAGATGGGTGCGCGACGAGGCGAGCAGGACCTACAGGCGCATCGAGAAAGAACAGGGGGTGCGAGCGGCCTCCCGGTTATAAGCTGCACGATGCTGCCAGGAGCTCGCCGTCTGCCTAGAAGTCCTGCTCGGATCGTGGGTGCAGTGGCCAGCGCTCAGGCGGACCTCTTGCGACCAGAGCCGTTCTTGTAGTCAAAGTACACCTTAATGGCGCAGACATGCCGAGTTTGGCACGGGCGAAATAGTCGTTGCCTCTAAGAAGAGACGGCGTCGGCCTCGTCTTCATGGGCGGGATTCTCGTTGTAAGCGCCTATTTCTATCGAATTCTGGGCCTTCGATAGGCCACGATCGGGTCTGACGTCGCCTGGGATAGACGCACATCAAGAAGATGGCCTTAGCCAACAATAATATCTGCATGCCTATCCATCGGCGCCCATGGACGATAAGACGAAAGGGCTGTACATATTGGCTGCGTTCCGCGTGCTCACGGGATGGATCATGCTGTGGCCGTTCTTCGACAAGATGCTCGGGCTCGGGTTCCAGACCCCTCACGGGGGCGGATGGATAGACGGCGTGTCGCCCTCGTCGTACGTGGTCTATGTGGCCGACGGCGTTTTCAAGGACCTCTACGCGTCCCTGGCAGGCAACTTGGCGATAGACGTCTTGATGATGGCCGCACTGCTGGTGCTAGGGATCACCCTCACATTGGGGATAGCCTCCAAGCTGACCACGGCCGGCATGTGCGCGTTCCTGCTGGTCATGTATTCGCTTCATGTACCGCCTTCGGACAATCCCCTCATCGACTACCACCTGCTGCTTGTGCTGGGCGTCCTGGCCGCCTATTTCCTGGGAGGATACGAGAAGCTGTCCCTGAATCCCCGGTGGAGGGAGACAGGGCTCGTCAAGAGGCTCCCGATCCTGGAATGAGAAGCCGGTCGGGCCGAATCAAGCGGAAAAGACGGTCTGGACAGGGTCCTCAGCGGCCATGGCGGGCCATTATATAAATTCCCGAGCAGATACGATGATGCGGACATGAAGATGCCTCCTGTAATCTCGTATTCGTCGCCGCGATATTGGCAGGAGTCCTGAACCTGTTCTCGAAGGACCTGCTCAACGCCGGCATGGGCCCGATGGAGATATGCGCCTGCCGCGAGGGCATCACGGCCGTCGTGTTCGGCCTGGCCCTTCTGCTGCTGGACCGCCGGGCTTTCAGGATCAGGGTCCGCGACGTCCCGTTGTTCCTGCTGTTCGGGGCGTTCAACGTGTATCCAACGTCTGCGTGTTCACCGCGCAGGAGAGCCTTCCGCTGGAGGTTGCGGCCGTGCTGGAGATGACCAGCCCCTACTTCATGCTGGTGTTCGCGTTCTTCCTGTTCGGGAACAGGATCACCAGGAGGAAGGTCCTGGCGGCGGTCCTCGCCTTCGTCGGATGCGTGTTTATAATAGGCGTGGTGGACAGCCCTGGCGACATGGACGTCCTGGGCGTCGCCATAGGGCTCCTGTCCGGGGCGACCCTCGCCGCGTTCACCATCGGCAGCAAGTACGTGGGCGAGAGGGGATGTTCGGAGAACTCGGCGATGTTCTACTTCTTCCTGTTCAGCGCCTTGCTGGTTCTGCCCCTCTCGGATTTCGGCTGCATCTCCTCGGTCGAGCAGCCCGTTGATACCGGCCTGCGTCCTGACCATGGGCGTGATGTGCACCCTTCTGCCCAATTACATCATCGTATATGCCGTGAGAAGGGTGGATCCGGCCGCGGTCTCCATAATCATGACTTCCAGCCTCATCGTCTCCACGATCTGCGGCGTGCTCGTCTTCGGCGACGAGTTCGGAGCCTCGGACGTGCTGGGAATAGCGCTCGTGATGGCCGCCATAACGATCCTGGAGCCTCCGGAATCCGTCAGAAGGAGATTCGGCAGGACTGCGGGCCCAGATCGATGCCGTGGAGGGGCCTACGGCGCGAGAAGGAGACCAGGAACGACGGGGGATGCGCGCATCTCCTGCTCGGCGGACGAGCCCCGCTGCGCCAGGGCAAGGGGGTCCCGTTGCCGGCCATTCCGCTGCCCCTGCGGCTCGGGTTTTATATATATAGGCCGTTTCGAGCCCCATGGGAAGGCTGACCATATCCTACTATCACGGGGGATTCTGGTTCCATGACAAGGCCGTCATGCACGTCTCCGTAGACGGGACGGACGGCTTCGACCTGAAGGACGGCGAAGGCCGCGCCCTGGACCTTGACGACGGCCGCCACACGCTGCTGTTCAGCTCGGACGGCCGCAAGAGGAGGATGGAGCTGGACCTCTGCGGGGACGACTCGTTCCATGTCACCTGGGACTGCGAGCTCGGAGGGATCACCGTTGTCGACGCGGTGGTGAAGCGTCCGACCTACCGTCCTGCCTTCAGGCTGTTCCGGATCCTGGCGATCGCGCTGCTAGCCTACGGGTTTGTCATGAACCACATGAGGTACGTGGGCATGCTGTCCTCGGTCCATTACTGGATGGCCGCATCGGCGTTATTCGCAGCGGCCGCCGCGGGCCTCGTCGCCGCGTACTATCTTCGCTCGAGGCCGATCGTCAGGCCGAGGGATCGCGCTGCTTGACGCCCAGCACAGCGTTGAGCCGAGCGTCGCGCCTGGTCCGATGCATGATGCGGCACCTCTTACATCCTAAGACGAGCGTTTTAATGCGAATTCCTGTTACGCCACCGTATAAAGTTCTTGGATGAACAACGGAGGCTCGGCATGGACAAGGCGATCTGCGTCAACTCGTTATACAAGTCCTATGGAGGGGCGCCTGCGGTGAAGGGGATATCCTTCGAGGTCGAGCAGGGGTCGTTCTTCGCTTTCCTTGGCCCCAACGGCGCCGGGAAGTCCACCACCATCTCCATAGTCTGCTCCCTGATGCCCAAGGACTCCGGCCGGGTCGAGGTCCTCGGGAAGGACCCTGCGGACGCGAAGCGGGAGATAGGCGTGGTGTTCCAGGACAACAAGCTCGACCAGAGGCTGACGGTCCGCGAGAACCTGGCGGTCCGCGGGTCGCTGTACGGGTTCCGGAAGGACGAGCTTTCGAGAAGGGTGGACGTCGCGCTCGAGAGGTCCGGATCCGCCGAGTTCGCGGACCGCGTGTACTCCAAGCTCTCCGGAGGCCAGAAGCGCAGGGCGGAGATCGCCAGGGCGATAGTCCACGGCCCCAGGATCCTCATGCTGGACGAGCCGACCGCGGGCCTTGACCCGCAGACAAGGAAGCTCATATGGGGCAGCGTGCACAGGCTCAAGGAGGAGGGCATGACAGTCTTCCTCACCACGCACTACATGGAGGAGGCGGCCGACGCGGACGACGTCGTCATCATCGACAAGGGGGAGATCGTGGCCCACGGCACCCCGTCCGCGCTCAAGGAGAGGTACAGCTCCGACTACCTGGAGGTGCTTCCCAAGGACGCCTCGAAGGTGAAGGAGGTCCTCGAGCGGGAGGGAATAGGCTACGCGGTCCGCTCGGACGTCCTGAGGATCCCTTTGGGGAGCACCATGGACGCCATCCCCGTGCTCGGCCTCTTTGAGGGGTGCATAGAGTCATTCGAGGTCCGCACCGGAACCTTGGACGACGCCTTCGTCAACATAACAGGGAGGTCCGAGGAATGAGTGGCGTGCTGATGCTCGCCAGGAGGAACGCCCTCTGCTTCTTCAGGGACAGGGCGTCGGTCCTGTTCTCCCTGATGGCGGTCCTGGTGGTCCTGATGCTGTACCTTCTCTTCCTCAGGAGCCTCCTCGTGGACAGCGTCGTCAGCGGAGGGCTAGAGCTCGCGTCGGAGAGCCAGGCCTTCAGCCTCGTGGACTCGTGGGTGATGGCCGGGATCCTGGGCATAGTGTCGGTGACGTCGTCGGCCGGGTCGCTGCAGTGCATGGTCGAGGACAAGGCGTCCGGGAGGGACCTGGACTTCAGGGTCTCCCCGATGAAGCCTCACCAGCTGGCCGCAGGCTACGTCCTGAGCACGTTCGTCGTCGGGCTGCTGATGAGCGCGGTCGCCCTGGCCGTCGCCGTGGCGTTCCTGGCGGCGTCGGGGTGCGCTCTGGAGGCTTCGTCCGTCGCCGTGTGCGCCGCCCTCCTCGTCCCGTCCGCGCTCTCCGGCACCATCATAGTGTTCGCCCTGGTCTCGCTCCTGAAAAGCCAAGGGGCGTTCTCGGGGTTCTTCAGCGTCCTCAGCATCATGATCGGCTTCCTCACCGGGATCTACATGCCCATGGGGAGCCTTCCCGGAGCGATGCAGGCCGTGGGCACCCTCCTGCCTGCGACGCATATGGCCGCGCTTTTCCGCCAGAGCCTCTGCTCAGGGCCGATGGGCGAGGTCTTCGGTCCGTACGACGCGAGCGGGTTCAGGAAGGAGATGGGCTTCGACCTGAGCCTCGGAGGCTTCGAGTTCTCCCCGGAGGCCTCGATGGCGTACGTCGCGGCGGTGACAGCCATCTTCTTCACGGTCGCCGTGGCGGGGATGAGGAGGAGGCGAGACCCGCTCCACAGGCCCGGGATAACGCCGTCTCCGGGGAGGAAAGGACGCCGGAAACAGCGTTCTGAAAATGCCCAAGCAACTGTTTTAACCGATAAAAACGATATGGGACTCGGGATAGGGATTGGACGAAGCGCTCTTGCTCACAAGCATTTCACTGTTCACGCTGCTGGCTGGAGTGTGCTCCATAGTCTTCAACAAGGCCAAGCTCCCTCCCCTCATAGGGTATCTCGTGGCGGGCATAGTCATCGCCAACTTCCTCACGGTCAGCGAGACTGGGCTGACGGCCATCGAGATTCTTTCGGACTTTGGTCTGGTGCTGCTGATGTTCTGCATCGGGCTGGAGGTCAATATCAAGAAGCTCAAGGTCGAAGGGCCGTTCGCCATAACGGTCGCGGTGGTGGAGATACCGCTGATGGTCATCGGAGGCATAGTGGCCGGGATGCTGCTCGGATACAGCCCCGTCCAGTCGATAGCCCTGGGGGTCATCATCTCCGGCTGCAGCACAGCGGCGGTCACTGCGGTGCTGAAGACGCACAACAAGCTCACCAAAGAGCAGGGCGACATGCTGATCCTGGTCATCATAATGGAGGACATAGCGCAGGTCCTGATGCTGTCCATGCTGACCCCGGTATTCGCAGGGTCCACCATGGAGATCAGCAACCTCGTGGTCCTCATCGTGTCGATCGCGGTCTTCCTCATCCTCAGCATCTTCATAGGGCTGAAGGTCGTCAACAGGGTGGTCAACTGGGTCTCCGACAACGTCACGCCCGAGATCGTGATAGTGTTCTGCGTGGGGCTGGCTTTCGGCATGGCCTGGGTCGCGAACGTGATCGGGCTGTCCATGGCGATAGGCGCGTTCATCATGGGGATGCTGATGTCCGGATGCAGGAAGGTCAGGGAGATCGAGGAGGCCGTGGAGCCCATGAAGAGCCTGTTCATGGCCATGTTCTTCATATCCATCGGGATGGAGGTCCACCTCAGCACCCTGTCCGGGAACATCCCTACGATGCTGATATTCTACGTCCTGTTCGTAGGGCTGAAGACCTTCGCCGTGTCCTTCGGGAACTGGATCGGACAAGGGTCAGGGCGCGTCGGGTTCATATCCGCCATAGGGATGACCGCGATGGGAGAGTTCGCGTTCATCATATCGAAGGTTGCCTTCGACTACCACGTCCTGGACGAAGGGTTCTACACGTCGATCATCGGGGCGGCCCTCCTCTCCATGGTGTCCCTCCCGATACTGTCCAGGGTCTCGGACGTGTTCTGGGACTGGGGCTCCGCGAAGTGCCCGAAGGCTTTCAAGAACCTGGCAGGCAGCGCAAACAGCCTCAGGGACGGCCTTTACGCCAGCTTCAGGACCACGACCAAGAAGTCCAAGAAGACCATCCGCAAGGGCCTGACCTTCACTTACATAGACCTGATGCTGATACTGGTCATCGAGGTCGTGTTCTACGCGGGAGTGCCCATCCTCGGCCCCGTGCTGGCGGACATGTTCGGCGGAGACCTTCGCCTGTGGTACTTCGGCCTGGTGATGCTGAACTTCGTGGTGCTCATTCCCCCGACCAGCTATCTCGTCAAGAACGTCAGGGAGATCGAGAACCTGATAGTCAAGAACTCCCGCAGGCTCCTGGACATGGACGGGGAGAAGGACTTCAACCGCAAGGAGGACAAGTACAGGAAGTACCTCGAGATAACCACGCTCCTTATCGTGACCCTGATAGACCTCATCCTGATAGCCATAGTGCCCAACCCCCTGGGCCTGGCCGAGCACCTCTACGTCATAGGCGCTGCCATAGTCATAGTCGCGGTGCTGTACTACTACGCGACCAAGGACAGGGGCAGGCCCGACGAGGAGGGCTCCGAGGACGATTCTGAAGACGCGGCCCTGCCTCCGGGGTACGAGGAGGATGCGTTGAGGGACGTGGGCGAGGAGCCCCTGGCCAGAGGCTCCCTCAAGCGACGACGTCGATAGAACCGGCGGAAAGACCTTCTGAACGACCTGCACGCCTGACCGGTCTGCACGTACACCGTCGACGGGGCGTGCTCCATGAACCTCACGAACGAGGCGGAGCCCATCTGAACCTTCCGGGACGCGCTCTTCTCGGTGCCTAGGATGTCCACCTTGTGATCCTTGATGGAGTCCAGGAACCCGTCTACGTCCGAAGCGTCCGATACCGTGACCACGTTCCCGACCTCGGTCATCAGGTGCCCGTCCGTCCCTCCCGTGAAGCCTATCCCGTACCTCTTCGCGGCCTCGTGTGCGGACTGGTTGGACCTGCGGGTCATGCCGCTGCAGATCACCTCGTACGCGTCGAGGCGCCTGGCGACCTCCGGATCGAGGTACCCCTTGCTTATGCACACCTCCACCCCTTTGTTGGACATGAGGTACCCCATGGGATGGGCCGCGGACACGACGCAGTTCTCCTTCTCCAGAAAGTCGAGTAGGGTCTCCGTCGGGCAGTCCTTCAGCGCCAGCCAGGGGCAGCGGTTGAGCCGGGGGCGGATGGACGCCTCCCAGAACGACTCCAGGTCCTTGTAGTCGTAGAAATAGACCAGGACATGGGGCCCGTCCGTGGTGCTGACCTCCATCCCCGGGATCACAGGGACCGAATACTCGTTCCCTTGGATCCTCTTGATCGAGGTGATGAGGTTGTGGTCGGTGATGGCCACGCCTGTGCGGCGAGCCTCGGCCAGCCTCATCAGCCTGTTGACGTCCGTGAAGGAATCGGAGCAGCTGGTGTGGAAATGCATGTCCGCGACCATCTTCCCCTGCTTCTCCAGGGACTTCAGGTCCGGCTTGCAGTGCCTGACTACCAATCGCGTCACCTTATGCAGAGGGACCTCCAGGCGTCTTCAGCCTCGGAGAGGACCGAATCGGCGTCGAGGGTGGCTATACTGCGGCCCTCCACGACCATGTCGCCTTGGCACAGCACGGTCTTCACGTTGTAGCTGCTGCCCGAGTAGACGATGTTGGCGATCATGTTCTCCGGAAGGAGGGGCCTCAGGTTGGGGGCCTTCCCGTCGAGGATGACGACGTCCGCGTACTTCCCGGGCTCGAGGGACCCTATGAGGTCCTGCATCCCGACCGCCTTGGCGCCGTTTATGGTGGCGAAGTCGAGAAGCTGCTGGGCGTCAGCGACCGTGGGGTCCCATCTGCTGGACTTCTGGAGAAGGCCCAGCGTCTTCATCTCGGCGAACATGTCGAGGGAGTTGTTGGTGGTGCTCCCGTCGGTGCCTATGGACACGTTCACCCCGTGCTGCAGGAACTCCGGGACGGGGGCGACCCCTCCGGTGGCCAGCTTCATGTTGGAGACAGGGCAGGACGATATCGACATCCCCGCCTCGCCCATCGCCCTGACCTCCCTCAGAGTGAGCCAGGCAGAATGGGCGGCGACGCCTCTGGGGCCGAGGACGCCTATGTCCGCCAGCCACTCGCCGGGCCTCTTCCCGGTCTTCTTCTTGTGGTCGTTGACCTCCCCCCTCGTCTCGGAGAGGTGGAAGTTCATGGGGGCCCCAGACTCGTCCGAGAACTCCTTGGCGCCGACGCAGGTCTCCTCGTCGCACACGTATACCCCTTGGAGCCCCACGCCCGGGACTATCTTCCTCTCGTCCTTGAACCGGGAGTGGAAGCTCTTGCAGTTCTGCAGGGGGTTCCCGACCTGCGTGGTCTTGTCCTGGTCAAGCACGCACCAGCAGAGGACCCCTCTGATGCCGGCCTCCTGCGTGGCCTTGGCTATGACGTCCTCGGAGTAGTAGAGGTCCATGAAGGTCGTGGTGCCTCCGAGCATCATCTCCATGCAGCCGAGCTTCGTCCCTGTGGCCAGGTCCTTGTCGGTCCTGTCCGAGTCGATCTTGAAGACCTTGTCCAGGAAGTCCGGGAAGGACAGGTCGTCGACCACGCCCTTCATCACCGACATGGCCACGTGGGTGTGGGTGTTCACCATCCCGGGCATGACGATGTCTCCCGAGGCGTCGATCTCCCTGTCGGCGGTGCCGTTGTATCTCGGCCCGACGGAGACGATCCTCTCGCCGTCTATCACCAGGTCTCCCCTGACTATCCTTCTCTGAGCATCCTGCGTGACTATCCATGCGTCGCGGATGGCTGTTATCATGCGCGGGAGATACCATCCTGCAATCATAACGGTTTCTCTGAGAACGTGCATGCGGAAAAGCGAAATATCGCGCTGCCGATTCGTGCGGCATGGCGTTCCGCATAACGTTCCTGGGCACCGGAGGCGGCAGGCATACGACGATGTTCCAGGTCCGCAGCACCGGCGGGATGCTGATAGAGCACGACGGGAGGTTCCTCCACGTCGACCCGGGGCCGGGGGCGCTCACCCAGATGCAGAGGATACACTACGACCCTGCGAACACGGATTCGGTTATCATATCCCACTGCCACCCGGACCACTACTCCGATGCGGAATGCGTCATAGAGGGGATGACCCACGGCGGATGGAAGAGAAGGGGCAGCCTGTACGGGTCGCAGACCGTGATGGAAGGCTCCGAAGGCCTCGGCCCGTGCATCTCGGCCTACCACCGCAGGCTCCCGACCAGATGCGCGACGTTCAAGGCTGGGGACGTCCTGGACGTCGACGGGATGAGGGTCGACATCTGCAAGGCCCTCCACAGCGACCCCACCAACGTCGGGTTCGTGTTCCACACGGACCGCGGGAAGGTGTCGTACGTGAGCGACACGTCCTTCTCCGAGGATATCGCGAGGCAGTACATCGGGAGCAGGGTGCTCATCCTTCCCGTGACCACCCCTCGCGGGAACCGGATCGACTACCACACCTGCACCGACGACGCGGTTCTGTTCAACGAGATAGTGAGGCCGGAGCTCTGCGTCTTCGTCCATCTGGGCGTCGTGCTGATAAGGGCGGGGCCCGAGAAGGAGGCGGCGTATGTCGAGGAGCAGACGGGAGTCCGCACCATCGCGGCCCGCGACAGGATGGTCCTCGACGTCGGCGACGAGCTGGAGGTCTCAGACGCCCCGTGCTACGACGACGGTTGGATCCCTCCGTCCTCGGTGCGATCGTCGGCCGTCTATCCTCTTGACGAGGTCCTCGAACATCTCCATCGTCTTCTCGTCGGAGCTCTGGTTGAACGCGTACATCTCCCCGTCCACCGAGAAGGCTATGCACGGCCTCACCTCCGAATAGGCGGCCAGCTCGTAGTCTCCGAACATGCTGTTCCTGTAGTGGCCGCTCGATATCGTGCCGGAATGGAAGCCCATTATGCGCTTGCCCTTGTCGAAGTCGTTGATGTACTGGCAGTCGTCGACGTCGTCGTAGGAGAACGTGTGGCTGAAGAAGGGGGCGCTTATCTTGAAGCTGTCCTCCCCGAGGGATACGTCCACGGAATCCGAAGTCCCGAGGCTCCCGCCGGCGATGTACATGAAAGGGACCACAGCCAGGACGAGGGACACGGCGACGACCGCGACGCGGGTCCCCTTGGACCACGAAGGCAGAGGCGACCCTTTCGAAATCCCCTTGAATATGGGGGCCACCATGAGGACTATGGAAGCGGCTATCAGGACCAGCCCCAGCACGACGTTGTACATGATCATGGCGCAGGCCCATACGAGCACTATGGACCCGATCGCTACCCACTTGCCCCAGCGGGACGCGATCTCCCTGGACTCCTTGTCGCTCTTCGACCTCCAGTCCACGCCCACGTTGAGGAACCTGTATCCGTTGCCGTGGAGCCACTGGCACAGGCCCATGCAGACGATCGGCACGCAGCAGAACAATATGATCGCTGTGAAGACGATGAGGAACGGGCTCCATCCCAACGCCCATGCCGCCAGAGTGGCTGCTGCCGGCACCGCGACGGATAACACGGCGTAAGGCTTAGACGTAGGCTCCATGGACGAGCATGGGCAACCGTCCGTTTAACGATATCGAACGGCCCAGGCCGTCGGTGTCCAGCCTGCCCGCCGCGAGCCTTCCTCATCCGCCTCAGCTCGTCTTTGACGGCGTCCGGGACGCGATAGGACTCCAAAGCCTTCTGGACCGTCCTGGAATAGGTCCAGGCGTCGAGAGAGCAGTCTCCCTTCAGGTAGCGCATGGTCCTGTCAGGGTATTTCGCCAGGCACGTCGCGAGGCACCATGCCACAGCCATCTTGAGGTAGTAGCCGTCGTTGCGAGCGCGGTCCATCTCCGCTATGACCCTGTCGACGTAGCCATCCTCGAGGAAATGGCCCATCATCATGACCGTGGCGAACCTCATCCGGAACTCGTCGTCGCTGTCCATGTACGACCGGACGAAGCCCCATAGCGCATCCTTCTCCTCCGGCTTCGGCTTCCATGTGGAGCAGAAGGAGTCGCAGACGGACCAGTTGTCTATCAGCGGCACGAAGTCCTCGTACAGGCGGAGCCTCTCTTCCAGAGGGACTTCCGCGTATGCGATGACCATCCCCCTCAGGATGTAGTCCTCGAAGAACTCCGGCCTCCATGAGTCGAGGTACTCCCTCCACCCGTCCTTGGCGATTCTCCTGGCGAGCCTCCTCATCTCGGGAAGCCTTGCGCCCAGGAAAGCATGGTCGCAAGGAGTCAGCTTCGCCTCGAACTCCGCATTGCCCTCGTCCCTCAGCAGAAGAAGCTCCGCTCTGGCGTCGATCATCTCGTTCCCGGAACTCCTATGTATTGTGCTCTTATATAAAGGACTGAACTCCAGACGATACTTTTTTATCGAACATAACAAATGGATATCCAGAACTTTGACCGGCCCCTTTCGGGACCGTAAGAGGTTTGTTTCCTCCTTTAAAGGAGGCCTCTCAGCACTTCGACCAGAAGCCGAAGCGCGTCGAGGGCCAGGGACAACATTGCAGTGGAGTCCTGGCCCTCCTCCTTCCTCCGTCACTTCATGCGGTATCTGAACGAGACTAGCCCTGCTATCACGAAGAACACCAGAAGGCCGATGGTCACGTAGGTCATCGTATGGTCCTTCTTCTCTTCGACTGCCTCGTCCAGAAGGTCCACGTTGTCGTAGTGGGCCTTCCAGCCGTCGTAGTCCTCGGTCTTGACGTAGTAGCTGATGGATCCCAGGTCCACGCCGGCGAACGCTTCGTCCATGCCGCCAGGCCGAGGGCAGTACGCCTCTATCTCGGCCAGAGAGGTGCAGTTAGAGAAGGACCCTTCTCCGAGAGAGGCCAGGGACTCGCCGAACACCACGCATTCCAGCAGGGGGGCGGCGCCCGAATTGGAGAACGCCGTGCGCCCGACGGACACCACGTTGTTCAGGTCCATGTACAGGAGACTGCTGCAGTTGAAGAACGCCCCCTCCCCTATGGTCCTCACGGAGTCCGGTATGGTGATGCTGTTGAGAGCGGAGCAGAACCCGAAGCAGTCCGCCGGGATCGCCGCTATGGTCTTCCCCAGCTTCGCCCCCGTTACGTTGCTGCAGCCGTAGAATGCCCCGCTTCCCAGCACCCTCAGGCCGTCGGGAAGGTTCACCTTGGCGAAGGTCTTGCCGGAGCAGCCCCTGAAGGCGCCGTCTCCTATGAACAGGAGTGTGTCCGGGAAGCTGACGCCGGAGAGCGAGGTGCATCCGCTGAAGGCCCCGTCCCATATGCGCTCGACGGCGCCCATGCCGTAAACCGTCTTCAGGCCGGAATAGCGGAACGCGTCCGTCATGACGTCCCTCACCGACGACGGTATCTCCACCGTCTCGAGGCTGTGGTTCGTGTAGCGGAGCCCGTACGCGTCGTACATGTCCGCGGACAGCATGAAAGCGGAGCACCCTATGTACGACACGGGGCGCTCGCTCCCGCCGGCCGTGACAGACTTGGGAATCTGGACGTAAACGCCGGAGACGTACCTGTGGACGACGACCTCGTCGTTGACTATGTAGTAGTAGAAGGAGAACGGGTCCTTCTTGTACGCCCCCTCGTAGAGGTACAGAGGGATCGTATCGACGGAGCCGTCCCATCCGGAGGCCCCCTCCAGCCTGTGGACCGTCACCGAAGACGGGGCCTCCCCTGCGAACTCTGGAGCGTCGCCGAGGAAGTACACGTCCGGAACGGAGCTCGACCAGTTCTCCCAGCTGAAGCGTGCCACGCTGCCCGGGACCACTATGGCAGATGCGTTCCTCACGTCGTTGAACGCCCCTGCGTCTACGGCGACAACCTGGCGGGAATTGAAGGACGAGGGCATGAACAGCACCCCTCCGAGGCAGTCGACCGCCATGGAGACGAGGGTGTTCTTCTGGACCCCCTGCTCGGACGCGATGCTGCACACGACGTCGCCGTACGGGACCACGACCTGCTCCTTGACCTCCGACGCCCCTTCGCTGTCGGTGCCGACCGCGTAGAACTGTATGACGCGGGAGCTGAACCTGACCGCGCCGCCAGAATAGTCCGCGTCCATCTGCTCGAGGGCCCCTCTGGACGTTATGTTCCATGCCGCCCCGTGAAGGCCCTGGGCCAGGCTCACGGGTATGTCGAAGACGGCGGGGGAGAGCCCTTCGGGAAGCTCCGTGACCGTGTGGCCTCCGGTCTTGAGGACGACGCTGTAGAAGACGGAGTAGTTGATCCTCTTCAGAGCGGTCGTTATCTTGATGCTGGAAGGGCCGTTGTTTATCGCGAGCGTCACGTCGTCGCCGTCGGCCAGGGAGCACAGGTCCCCCGCCCTGATCGACACGGTCCCGCGGGGGACGGCCATGCTGAACAGGACGTCGTCGCCGAACCTGTCTGCCGCCGCTCTGATCGAGGCGGAGTCGATGGAAGCCACGCATCCGCTCCCGAACTGGGATATGTCGAACAGGACGACGCGCCCGCCCTCTGACGCCATCCGGGAGACGGTGGAGGCGTCGTGCGACACACGGACCACATTCCCTATGACGCTCCCGGCGGGGTCCCTCTCCGCCTCGTATATCCCGGGGACCTCGCGGACGTAGACGTCCGTGTTCCCGATTATGACGGAGTCGACGCCCATCGGGCGGGTCAGCTCGGCGTCCCTGTACATCAGGGCTATGCCGCCGTCGAACATGTCCAGGGCCGCAGCCCCTCCCAGCGCGGAGTTGTACTTCACGACCGAGGTCATGACCACGTCGGATCCGCGATGGAACGTCACCGTGTACTCCGCCAGCGAAGGCTGGTAGAAGGCGAAGACGAACAGCGTGTCGGTGATATGGGAGAAGTCCGCGGGGCTGTTCCCGTTGGGGGTTATGCTCCAGCAGACGAACGTGTAGCTGTATCCGACCGTGGACGGCCTCGCAGGGTCCTCCGGCATGTCCGTCAGGTCCTCGCCGTACGCCACCTTCCTGACTGTGATCAGCGTCCTGTCGTAGTCGAAGAAGCGGACCTCGCAGGACTTCGGGACGGGGTCGAACACCGCCATGACGTCCATGTCCGACGTCACCGAGGAGAGGTCCTGGCTCCATCCCGCGAAGACGTAGTCGTACATCTCGTCGGAGGCCTTGCTGGGAACGGCCGAGTACGTGGCCGGGTCGCCCTCCTTCACCACCTCCCTGTAGTAGCATATGCTCCCGCTCTCGTCGTGGTAGCTCACCACGTGGGCGGGGGTCCTGGACACGAACGTCGCCGTGAAGGTCGTGTCCTCGAATATCGGCTGGGTGACCGCCCCCCAGTACACCGTCACGTCGTCCGGGACGTCTATCGAAGGGATCTTCGAGAGGTCGGCCTGCCCCCCGTCCGCCACCTGCTGCTGCGATATCACCGTGCCGTCCGGCAGGGCGAAGGAGACCGTATGGGTCCCGTCGGCGGAAGCCTCCCCCGAAACGGACACCGCGGAGAGCGCCAGGACAATGATCAGCAGGAGGGCCTGGGCGGCGCGCATCTCATTCCCCTTCCGTCCTGAGGTATCTCTTGGGGAGGACGTAGATCTCGCCCTCGCGGTCGACCCCGACGCAGGACTCCACCTCGTAGACCTCCCTTATCAGGTCCTCGGTGATGACCTCCTTGGGGTCCCCGATGGTCACTATGCTGCCCTTCTTCATGATTATGCACAGGTCGCAGTACCTCGCCATGAGCGAGATGTCGTGCTCCGCGACCATGACGGTCATGTCGTTGCGGGCCATCTTCTGGAGGTACTCCATGACCTCCAGCTTGTACTTCATGTCCAGGTGGGAGGTCGGCTCGTCGACGAGCATGACCTTCGGGTTCTGGACGTAGGCCTTGGCTATCAGCGTGCGCTGCTTCTCCCCGGACGACAGCAGGGTCACCTGCTTCCTCCTGTAATGGTCCAGCCCGAAGGTCTGCAGGGCCTCCCTCACGACCTTCTCGTCCTCCTCGGACTCCCACCAGACCCTGTTCACGAACGGGTACCTCCCGAGCATGACCATGTCCATGACGGACATCCCGTAGATCGAGCCCACCTCCGCGGGGACGTTGGCGACCACCTTGGCGACGTCGGGAGGGCGCATCCTGGCGGTGTCCTCCCCGTCTATCACGATGGTCCCGGTCCAGTGGCCGTGGAGCTTCGATATGCACTTCATCATCGTGGACTTCCCGCACCCGTTCGGGCCGATCAGCCCCACCAGCTTCCCCTTGGGGACGTCGAACGACACCCCGTGGAGGGCCTCGAACCCGTCGAAGGATATCTTCAGGTCGCGTATCTCCATCATCGGCTTCTCATCCGTCATATTCGCGCCCCCTCCTCACGAGCATGTATGCGAACACCGGCGTCCCTATGAGCGCGGTTATCGCCCCCACCGGAAGCTCCAGCGGGGAGATGACCACCCTCGCGATGATGTCCGCGAAAAGCATCAGGCATGCGCCCAGGACTATCGAGGCCGGCATGATCAGCCTGTGGTCGCTCCCCAGGAGCATCCTGCAGGCGTGCGGGACGATGAGCCCCACGAAACCGATGACCCCCACGAAGGCGACGCACACGGAGGTGAGGACCGACGCTATGACCATCATGATGGCCTTGAACTTCCTGACGTTGAGACCCAGGAGCTTCGCCTGGTCCTCCCCGGACATGAACACGTTGAACTCCCTCGCCCACAGCATCGCTATCACGGATATCCCCAGCGCCGGGATCATGACGAGGAAGGCGTTCTCCCAGGTTATGTTCCCGAAGGACCCGTACAGCCACCACATGACGTTGGTGAGGTTGTCCTTGTTCAGGGAGAGGAATATCGTCTGGACCGACGAGAACGCGAACCCTACGATGACTCCCGCCAGGATGTAGTTGGTGGCGGACCCTCCCGCGCCCTCGGCGACGGCCAGGGTGAACGCGAAGGCCAGAAGGCCCCCCACGATGGCCGCTATGGGTATGATGTACGAGCTGTAGCCGGCGAGGAACCCGAAGCTGGCTATAGTGGTGGACGCGGCCACGGCCAGGCATCCCGCCCCGGAGGACACCCCTGTGATATACGGGTCGACCAGGGGGTTCCTGATGAGGGCCTGGAACATGCACCCCGCGATGGCGAGGCCCGCCCCCACGCCGATGGCGGCGACCACCCTGGGGAGCCTGGACGCGAACACGTACAGCTCCTCCGTGGTCAGGTTCTCGCCGCCCTTGGATATCGCGGACACCAGCGACGAGAACGCGTCCGTGATGGGTATTATGCCCCCGGACGATATCGATATGGATATCAGGAACATCGCCAGCAGGAACACGGTGCCGGTGAGCAGGATGACCCTGAAGCGCCTCTTCTTGATCCTGATCTCGCTCCTGGTGTCGTCCGTGGGCACCATGCTGTCGTTCATGGACCTGACTCCCTTGCGAAGAGTCCCTATGACCCCTTTCAGCGGGCCCGATCCCTCCTCCTTTCCCAACCTATCAGCTCCTGTACATCCTCACCATCAGAATGGTGAAAGCCGCCAGAACGGCGAAGAGGGCTATCCACGACCAGTGGGCCAGCCCTTGCGATTCGTAAGATATGTCGGAAGAGCTCGAGCGCTCCTCCCCGCGGACCTCGGATATCACGTACACGGCCCCGTAGTCGTTGCCGACGAGCACCTTCCCGTCGACCACCGTGGGGGCGCACATGCTGTACGCGGCCCCTCCGTAGGGGCTCACCTTCGCCTTCCAGACGACGTCCCCGGTGTCCGCGCTCATGCACCACACCCATCCTCCCAGGGACCCTTCCGACCCGGGGGAGTAGTCCATGCTGTAGATCCTCCCGCCGCAGTAGGTGGTCCCGCCCACGGACAGGGCGTCGGTGGGGTGGATCCACCCCAGGGAGCCGTCGTCGACCCAGAACGAGCAGTACCCGCTTACCAGCTCGACGTCCGCACGGGTGTAGTGGTCCACGACGGTCTTCGCGCCCTTCGAGGAGTACGTGACGTACGAGTAGAACCTGTCCCCGTAGACGGCGGGCTTGCTGCAGAGGACGTCCTGCTCCCAGATGACGGAGCCGTCCCTGAGGTCCACCAGGGCTACCCCTCCGCTGGACGAGACCATGCCTCCGTCCGCGAAGCACACGACCGCCCTGCCGCCGGTGCAGACAGACACCGACGTGACGGCGCCGGACCTGTTTCCGCGGGAGTCGGACACGTCCGCCGCCCATATCCCCTCGCCGGTGCAGGCGTCGACGCACATCATCCTCCCGCTGTAGTTCCCGGCGACCACGACCTTCCTTCCGCCTACGTCGGTCACGTACGGGGGGTAGTAGTAGAAGCATCCCCTGACGGACTGGTCCGGAACATGGGTCCAGATCTCCCTGAACCCCTCCTCCCTGTCCACGGAGTAGCACCTCATGACCCCGTCGGAGGCGTCGAAGTACAGGGCCCCGCTGTCGTAGACGGCGTTGGTGATCCCGGCGTTCACATGGAGCCTGTCCTTGGCCACCGATGGGTCGCTCTTGAACACCTCGTACTCGGTGGAGCGGGACAGGTTGCACATGTCCGGGGAAGAGCCCGAGGGGTACAGCTCCGCGACGGCCTCTCCCGTGTACCTGTCGAGGCAGTACATGTGCCAGTTCCCGGAGGCCAGGACTATGAGGTCGCCGACTATCACCGGGGTGGAGATCTCTATGTTCCCCGAGTCGGAGTAGCTCGCGGACCAAGCCACCTGCTTGTTCACCGGGTCGAGGCAGAACAGCCAGGCGAGGCTGTCCATCCCGACGCTTCCGTACAGACCTGAGACCGTGTGGTAGATCAGGCCGTCGGCGTAGAGGATCGAGCAGTCCACCGCGCCGGCGTATGCGCTGTACCACTCCAGAGGCACCGCGACCGAGCTCGGCCCGTACGACCGGCTAACCCCGTCGGAGGACGACGTCCCCCTGTAGCAGGTCCAGACGTCCTTGTAGTCCGGGGTGGAGGCGGGCACGATGGATTCCTTCGGATAGAACCCCAGGGCGTACGAGCCGCCGAAGTACTCGAGGTCCACGTCCCTGGGCTCGGGCTCCCAAGCGACGCCGTCCCACGAGTAGACCCTCCAGACGCATTCCTGCATGTTGGCGGTGGCGTCGGTGCCTATGGTCACCGGCCCGCGGCCCCCGACGGAGCTGACGAGCCTGGAGTCCCCCTCCGAGACGAACGAGACCTCGACTCCTGCGGCCCCAAGCGTGCCGGATATGACGCCCTCCAATGAGTCGGAGGCGACGACGGGATACCATGACGTCCTCCCGTCCCCGTAGTCCACCAGCAGCTGCTCCGCATCCTCTGCGGAGGCTTCGCATAGCATCGCCGGCGACAGAAGGGCGAGCACGATCAGAAGGAGCATCAGTCTTTTTGCCATTCCAGCAGCCCCTGCGCCTTGACGTAAGTCAGGTATCCGTTGTCGCCGTCGTTGTAGCTGTTGTTGTAGTACTTCACCCCGACCACGTCGGTGGGGTCCGCCGCCTCGAAGGAGCCGGGGTCCATGATCTTGGCCAGGAGCTCCAGAGACTCCGGGAGCCTTGCGCCCGGCCTGGAGAGCAGGCTGGCAGCGTCCCCCGAGAACACGTAGACCTCCCCGTTCTGGTACGCCGGGGTCTCCTTCCACATGTCGTTCAGGTCTACCAGGAGCGCCCTGTACTCCCTCTGGGAGGTTATCTCCTTCAAATCGTAGATTATGATGATGATCTCGGGCTGCTTGTCGTACACGGCCTCCTTGTCCACCATGAACCAGGAGTCCGAGTCCCGGGCGAATATGTTCACTGCGCCGAGGGACTCGACCATGTTGGTGACGTAGGTGTGCCCTCCGGCCGTGTAAGGGGAGTCGCTGGCGCCGAGCGAGACGAACACCTTCTTCCCGCTCAGGTCGGCTATCCTGCAGATGTTGTTGACCGCCTCGTTGACGTCCTTGATGTAGGAGTTGCCCCTCTCCGGGAAACCCAGGGCAGACGCGCAGATCCAGAGGTTCTTCAGGAGGTCGTCGATGCCCTGCGCCTCGTACAGGACGACGCAGCTTATCCCGGCCTTGCGGAGCTTGTCCGCCATCGTGACGTGCTCTCCGGTGCCCCCGTCGAGGAAGACTATGTCCGGGGTCTCGGCGACAATCAGCTCGAAGTTGGGGTCGGTGTACCCGCCTACGATCCTGACGTCGCCCTTGCTCTGCCTCTCCACGAGGCTGCGGGGATAGTCGCAGTACCTGTCGGTGGCGACCACGTACTGCAGCCCTCCCACCGCGGCGACCGTCTCGGCGACGGAAGGGGCCAAGGCGGCGACCTTCAGCTTCTCGCCGTACGGGTTTCTCCCTTCGCTGGCGTAGCTGTAGTAGGTGAACCCGGTGGAGTCGACGGCGGGCATCATGCTGCTCCCCTCTCCCGCCCTGGCCCAGGATATTATCATCTGGCCTGAGACGTCGAAGGACGCCGGGTCCTCCACCTGCTTCCACGTGGTGCCGGCCCCGTATCCGTCCAGGACGTACAGCCCCCAGCTGACGCTTATCAGCCGAGGGATGTTGTTCACGGAGTAGACGGAGCCGTCCTCGTCGAACTCCAGCTTGTAGCCGCGCTTCTCGCATGCGGACTCGAGCGCCTCGACGCCGTTCTTGCCGCCGAGGTCCATCTCCACCCAGTCGACGTTGTAGTAGGCGAAGTCGATCATGACCCCCTGCTTGTCGTCGACGGTGTCCACCGTGAACCCGATGAACGGTATCGAAGCCACCACGAACACTGCGACCATCGCGGCGGCGGCCAGCTTTATTGTCGATGCTCTCATGCCTAGGGTCACTGCCTCTTTCTCATCAGGTAGACGCCGGCGGCTATCAGCGCCAGGCCTAGCACGGCCACCATGGCCAGAAGGGTGAAGTCCATGGAGCCTCCTTTCGCGGGGATCTCCCTGACCTCGACCTCTCCGCACAGGGAGCAGGTGCGCGACTCCTGGCCGGGCTGGTCGGACGTAGGCTCCTTGACAGTCTTCCAGCCGGACCACGCGTGCCCGGTGGCTGGGATCGCCTCCGCCCTGGTCTCTCCGCAGACGGTGCATGTGTAGGTCTTGACGCCTCCCTCCTTGCAGGTCGCGGCCTTGGTCACGACCCCGGCGTCCCATACGTGCTCGTGGATGTCCGGGACCGCCTTGAACACAGCGGTCACGTCCATGTCCCTGACGACGCTGGATAGATCCTCGCTCCATCCGACGAACTCGTAGGTGCATCCCTCGGAAGGCGCCTTGTAGGGCGTCTCGCCCTTGTACGTGGACGGGGACCCGCTCGGTACCGACTCGGCGTATAGGACGACGACCTTGTTCTCGTCGTAGTAGCGGACCATGTACGTGGCGACCTCAGCGTACTGCGCCGTGAAGGTGGTGTCGCCGACTATCCTGACGGTGGTGTCCCCCCATCCCACGAAGATCTTCCCGGCCTGCGCAGGGGCCTCGGGGACCTTGGATATCCTGTCGCCGTAGCTGAGCTGCTGGGTCTCGACCACCGTCCCGTCCTCCAGCGCGAAGGTAACCATGGGGGTGCTGCTGATGCAGACTATCTCGTCCTTGTCCGGGTCGGGCTCGGGCCCTCCCTTGTCGATGACGAAGCCCTCCTCGTACGGGTCCTCGGTGGATATCAGGTATATGCACTCCACGTACCTGTAGACGGCCGGGTCGTAGAACCCGAGGGTCCAGTCGTTGTAGTACCACTCGTGGTCGACCCAGGTCCACTGGCTCCAGTACGACCAGGTGTTCTCGCCCACGAGGACGTCGCCCAGCCCGAACATGCTGTTCACCCATCCCTGCAGGTCGTTCCCGTTGGCGTCCGTGGTGTACGCCAGGTCTATCTGGAACCCGTTGGAGTCTATGGCGTCCTTCAGGACCTCTGCCATGGTGGACCCATGGCCCTTGAGCCAGAACC
This sequence comes from Candidatus Methanomethylophilaceae archaeon, assembly GCA_017540825.1. Lineage (GTDB taxonomy): Archaea > Thermoplasmatota > Thermoplasmata > Methanomassiliicoccales > Methanomethylophilaceae > Methanoprimaticola. The sequence continues at coordinate 24,609 of JAFYAH010000050.1, forward strand.
CCTTCTCCCTGACCTCCGCGGTGAAGGCCTCGAGGACCTCGGGGGTGTCGGGAGCGAACCCGTTGGCGAACCTGATGAACACGTACCCGTCGGCCTCGGGCCTGAAGTCGGGCGCGGAGTAGACGGTCGTCCCGTCCTGGACGCTCATCGTGGACAGGTGGAGGCAGTAGCTCGCTCCGGAAGCCATCATCCTGTCGGAGTCCGGTGCGAAGGCCATCAGGCCCCATCCGGACGTCCCCAGCGGGAGCCACTGGTGTATCCTCCACATGTGGTCCCCGTCGGCTTCGTGGCCGTCGACGGACCTGACGTTCCCTCTAGAGTTGAGCTCCATGGTCTTCCCCTGGTCGGCCAGGGCAGCGTCTATGGCCTCCCTCACCGTGGAGACCCCGCCGACCACAGACATCTCGTAGCTGCCGTCCGGCTCCTCGACGAAGACCCTGACGTCGTCGCATGCCGCGGCCGAGCTGCCGTCCGACAGCGCGAGAGCAGGGGCGAGGAGCGCCAGAGCGGCCAGGATCACCAGGGCGATGCTTCCGTAACGCATTGAATATCCTCCATGTTCGTCTCTCAGGCGGCGAGATGCTGATCCGCGGCCTGAGGCAGGACGGCGGCGCATGATGCTGGCACGAATCGCACGCATGCATGTCACTTCCATCCATCGTCTTTCTTTTGAAATCATGTACACGTTATATAATAGGTCTTATAGTCGTTCACATGAAGCGATGCACTGTGCGATTGGGACCGCCTGCATATATATGGACATTGCCTCCAAGTCATATCGCGCCATGCATCCAGCTCTGCGGACTTGATAAGAGAAAGGGCCGCCGAGGCCGACGACCCTGTTTTGATGAGGTCAGATCTCCCAGAGGACCCCGTCGGACCCGGAGAGCGCCTTGCCGGCAAGGGCGCTGGCCGAATGCGGCAGAGTGCCTCCGGCGGCCGACCTGAACACGATCCCCTGGAACGCTCCGGAGCCGAGCTTCTTGACGGCCTCCGGCATGACCGCGGTCTCGAGGGGGCAGGACTCGAAGGCGCTGTCCCCTATTGTCGCGGACGCCGACTCGAACTCCACGCGGGAAAGCTCGGAGCACTCGTAGAAGGCCTTTGCGCCGACGCTGGTGACCTTGGACGGCAGGATGGCCTCCTGTATGGGCGTGTACGCGAACGCGTAGGACCCTATGGTCTTCAGGGAGGCCCCGAGCGACACTTCGGACAGCTTGGTGCACTTGTAGAAGGCGTAGGAGCCTATGGTGGTCGCCGAGTCGGGGATGGCCACGGAGGTCAGCGACTTGCAGCCGTAGAACGCGTAGGCGCCGACCGTCTTCAGGGGCTCCCCGAACTCGATGCTCTTCATGCCGGAGCATCTGGCGAACGCCTTGATTCCTACGGAGGACACGCTGTCCGCGTCGACAGGGGCGATATAGGTGCAGCCGTAGAACGCGTAGGAGCCTATCCTCTCGACGGAAGGCATGGCGACGGTGCGTATCTTGGAGTAGTCCTTGAAGGCGGAATCGCCTATCGCGGTCACCCTGCACTGGATCCCGCTGCAGTCGACGTACTCGGGGACGGTTATGTTCCTGAAGGAGCCGTCATGGCCGATGACCTCGACCTCGGCGGGCAGCGAGGATGTCACCCTGTAGGTCAGCTTGCCGTAGGTGAACACGTAATCGGGCTGGACTCCGGCCTGGCGGACGTACCTGTCGCCCGACTTCTGGTAGACGTAGCCGCTCAGCGCATCCGGGGACAGTCCCAGGACGGCGCCGTGCTCGTCGGCCATATCGGCAGGGAAGGGGCTGGTCGTTCCTATCGTGGATACGGACGACGGGACCGCTATGGAGGTCAAAGCGGTGCACTTGTAGAACGCATAGGAGCCTATGGCGCTCAGGGTCCCGGCCGAGTCTTCCAGGTTGACGCTGGCCAGCTTGGTGCACCTGTAGAACGCGTAGGCGCTGAGGGTCTTGAGGCTCTCCCCGACGTCGACGGTCTTGAGCTTGGTGCAGCTTGCGAACGCCTTCATCCCTACGGTGGACACTCCGCCGAGGTCGGCCTTCGTGATCGTGGTGCAGTTCTTGAACGCCTCCTTGCCGATGGACGTCACCGGGACGGGTATGCCTCCGAAGGAGACCGTCTCGGGGACCACCAGTGAGGAGGGGGCCGTCTCGTACCCGACCAGGGACGCGGCCCTCGGCTCCAAGGACGTGACGGCGTACACGAGGCCGTTCTTCACGACTGTGTCGCCCACGGAGAGCGCCACCTTGTAAAGGGACTTTCCGGAGCCCTCGAAGTCGTGCCCGGGGAGGGAGTCGACAAAGATCTGGGACGCGCCGTCGTAGAACTTCAGGCCGTAGAACGCGTTGTTCCCGAAGCTGGCGACGGACGAGGCCACCGACAGCGACTCCAGCGCGGTGCAACCGCTGAACGCGCTCGTCCCGACGCTGCTGACGCCTTCGGAGATGACGACGCTCTTCAGCGCGGTGCATCCGGAGAACGAGTATCCTCCCGGGTTAGACCCTATGCGGACCGACGTCAGGGACGTGCAGTTGGCGAACGCCTTCAGGCCGACGGACGCGCCGTCCACGACGACGGACTCGACGTCTCCGCAGTTGAAGAACGCCTTCTCCCCGATGGACTTCACGATGAACGACATGTCGGAGAAGCGGACAGAGAACGGCACGTGCAGGCGGGCGGGACACTCCTCGTAGCCGATCAGGGAGACCTCCAGCGGGAGGACGGAAGTGACCTTGTACACTAGCCCGGAGACGACGAAAGTGTCGCCGACAGCGGCCTGCGAGCCTATAACCAGCATTCCAGGCGCGTACGAGAACGTGTAGTTGCTGGCGGACCCTCCCGACGGGACCAGCATGTAGGAGCCGGCGGAGAGGCACTCGGCCGACACTGAAGGCGCGACGTATCCGGAAGCGGTCGAGGCGGTCTCGCCATAGACGAACCCTGTGACGCCGACCTGGAGCGCGGGCGAGGACCCGGCGGGTATGGATTCGCTGACGTATGTAGCCACGAGGGTCGCAGGCGATATGCTCCAAGCGACGGACTTGTTGTCGAAGGTGCAGTCCTCCCATGCGTATCCGTCGTTCAGTACCAAGGTGGCGGAATAGCTGCCTGCGTCCTTGGCCGTGCCTCCGATGACGACGTAGGCGTCGCTCTGCTCCACGCCCGTCTGGGAGATTCCGGTGTAGACCAGTCTGCCTGCCTCGGGAATCCTAGCAGGCTGGACCATGGCCCCGCTCTCCTCGGTCATGCCGTATATGAGAGAGAAATTGCCCCCGTCCTTGTAGTACCCCAGCGTGAGGTCGTTGTAGACGCCGTCGTGGAACTGGATCCAGTACCTCCACAGGCCGTTGTCGTAGTACACGTCGCCAAGGCCGAATATGTCGTCGACCCAGTACATCAGGGCCTCCGACCCCGAGTCTCCGCTGTAGAACGAGCAGGGTATGCCCACGCTGTTGAGGACGGTCTCCAGGGCGGCCCCGGCGTCATGTCCCTGGGAGGTCAGCGTTATCCCTTCCCTGAGGTCGTCGGCGTCGTATCCCGAGCTGCCGAAGTCCGCCTCGTCCGCGCAGAAGTCCATCCTCAGGAAGAAGGTGAACGTGGCGTCTGGAAGCACATCCACCTGGCATGTGTCCGTCTTCCCCCCTGCGGTAGCGGTTATCGTCGAGGTCCCGATGGAAAGGGCGGCCAGGTTCCCGTCCTGGTCCACGGTTACCGCGCTGGTGTTGGAGCTGCTCCAGGTCACCTCGGGATGCGTGGCGTTGGACGGGCGGACCGTGGCCGAAAGAGTGTAGGTGTCCGTCACGCGAAGTGTCAAGCTCTCCTCGTCTATGGCGACGGACGTCACTTCTATGTCATGAGGGACCTCTATAGGCCAGAAGGATGTCTGAGAAGTGGTTCCGACCGATGTTGCTATGGCCTTCAGAGTCGCGGAGTCGCCTATCTCGCACCTGATGTCGGCGGAGAAGCTCTGGTTGCTGACGATCGCGAAAGCCCTGGTCACTTGAACGCCGCCCTCGTAGACCTCGAACCGCATCGACGACACCCAGGACGGCGCTGTGCCCTCTACATGCACCATCCCGTCCGCATAGACCGCGGTGAGCTCCACCGAGCTCTGGTCTGCGTCCGAGTCCGACGACAGAGCGGGCAAGGACGCTGCGACGGCCGCCGCCAGAAGCATCAGGACTGCGACGCGCATCCAAACTCCTACGCCTGTATTGTTTTTTTCTATCATATTATCGCCTTTTATTTGTTTTTTAGTTTATATTTACATTCATTGATGGAAAATATATCCAATATTGATTAAAAATTTTGAACGCCTGATCGACCCGACGGTCAGAGCTCCCAGAGGACGCCTCCTTCGCCTGTGAAAGCCTTCCCGGACAGGCGGGACGCGGCATGCGGCAAGGCGCTTCCCGCGGCGGACTTGAACGCGAGGCCCTGGAACGCGCCGGAGCCGAGCTTCTTGATGGTGGCGGGCATGATGACGCATTCCAGCGAGCAGGACTCGAAGGCGCCGTCGCCGATCGTGACGGAGGCTCCCTCGAACTCCGCGAAGACCAGGCTGGAGCACATCTGGAAGGCGTTGGCGCCGATGGAGGCCACCTTCGACGGCAGGACGATGCTCTGGATAGACGTGCAGGCGAAGGCATAGGAGCCTATCGTCTTCACGGAGGCACCGAGCGACACGTCGGAGAGCCCTGTGCACTTGTAGAACGCGTAGGACCCAATGGTGGTCGTCGAGTCGGGGACGTCGACCGACGTCAGGGACTTGCAGCCGTAGAACGCGTACGCGCTTATGGTCTTGAGCGAGGGGCCGAAGGATATCTGTCCCATGCCGGAGCACCTGGCGAACGCCTTCACGCCTATCGACGCGACGTTGTCCGTGTCCGTCGGGACGACGTAGGTGCACCCGTAGAAGGCCATGCTTCCGATCCTCTCGACGGAGGGCATGCTCACGGAGCGTATCTTGGCGTAGCCCCTGAAGGCCTCTTCGCCTATGGCGGTGACCTTGTAAGAAACGCCGCCCTTCTCGACGGACTCCGGGATGGATATGTTCCTGAACGACCCGTCGTGCCCGACTACCTCCAGCTCCGCCGGCAGGGTGGACACGACCCTGTAAGTCAGCCAGCCCACCTGGAACTCGCCTCCGATCTCCGCCCCAGGCTGGCGAACATAGACTCCGCCGGACTTCTTGTAGACGTACCCGTTCAGGGCGTCGGGAGTGGGGGCGAGGAGGCTTCCGTCCTCGTCCGCCATGTCCCCCGGGAAAGACGTGGCGCTGCCTATCGTGGTCACGAACGAGGGGACGGCGATGGAGGCCAGCGCGGAGCACTTGTAGAAGGCGTAGGAGCCTATGGCCCTAAGGGCCTTCCCGGAGTCCTCGAGGTTTATGCTGGACAGCTTGGTGCACCTGTAGAAGGCGTAGGCGCTGAGCGTCTTCAGGTTCTCCCCGACGTCCACCGACTTAAGGTTGGTGCAGCTGGCGAAGGCCTTTATCCCCACTTCGGAGACTCCGCCGAGGTCGGCCTTCGTGATCGTGGAACAGTTCTTGAAAGCCTCCTTGCCTACGGAGGTTATCTGGACTCTGACGCCGTCGCAGGTCACGTATTCGGGAACGACCAGGCTGGACGGGGCGGACTCGTACCCCGACAGGGACGCCTTCCAAGGGTTCGAGGAGGCGACGGTGTACACCAGCCCGTCTATCGCGAAGGTGTCCCCTGCCGAGAGCCTCGCCTTCCACAGGGCTTTACCGGTCCCCTCGAAGTCGTGCCCTGAAAGGTCGGACGCGCTGGCGCCGATCCTCGTGCCGCCGTCGTAGAACGTCAGGCCGTAGAAGGCGTTGGAGCCCACGCTTGAGACGGACGAGGCCACAGAGAGGGACTCCAGGGCGATGCACCCACTGAACGCGCTCTGCCCTATGCTCTGGACGCCTTCTGAAATCTCGACGTCCCTGAGGGCGGCGCATCCGAAGAACGCGTACCCGCCTATGTCTGAGCCGACGGCGACGGCCTCAAGGGACATGCAGTAGGAGAAGGCCTTGAGGCCAACGGAGGCGCCCCCTGCGTCGACGGACGCCACGTCGGAGCACTCGTAGAACGCCTTCTCGCCTATGGAGGTCACGGCGAACGACGTGTCCGAGTAGCGGACGCGGGACGGCACCTTCAGGCGGGCGGGGCAGTCCTCGTATCCCGTGAGGGAGACCTCGCGGGGGCTGAGGGAGGTCACCGTGTACACGAGACCGAACGAGACGAAGGAGTCGCCGACGGATGCGCCAGGGAGTATCGTGAGCGTCCCTGGGACGTACGAGAAGGAGTAGTTCCTGGCGGAGCCTCCGGACGGGACTAGGGTGTAGGTCCCTGGCGACAGGGAGCCCGCCGACACGGAAGGCGCGACGTATCCTGCGGCTGTGGAGGCGGTCTCGCCGTTAACGAACCCCGTGACGGACACCCGGAGCGAGGGGCTGTCCCCCTGAGAGATGGCCTCGCCGACGTAGGATGCCACGAGAGGCGCGCGCAAGATGGTCCAGCTGACGGCCTTTTCGGAATGAGATCCGTCCGCCCAGACGCAGCCGTCGTCCAGGGACAGCCTTGCGGAATACGTCCCGGCGTCCCTTGCGACGTTGCCGGATATGCTGTATCCCGCTCCGGACGGCACCCCGACGCGATACTGGCCGTTGTAGACGAGGCCTGTCGCGGCGGAAGGCAGGTTGACAGGCACGTCGGAAGCCGTTATGGTGAGCGTCCCGGAAACATAGGTGAAAGAGTAGTTCCTGGCGGAGCCTCCGGACGGGGCAAGGGTATAGGTGCCGGGGGACGAGGATGTCGCGGAGACGGCGGGAGCGACATAGCCCGAGGCCGTCGAGGGGCCCTCCCCGCCCACGAACCCTTCGACGGAAACCTGGAGCATGGGGGACGATCCCGCCTGCACGGTCTCGCTGACGTATGCGGCGGTCAGCATGGCGCGGGATATCGTCCAGCTGACGGTCTTTACAGAATGGGACCCGTCCGCCCAGACGTAGCCGTCGTCCAGGGACAGCCTTGCGGAATATATCCCGGCATCCCTGGCGACATTGCTCGAGATGCTGTATCCCGCTCCAGACGGCACCCCGACGCGGTACTGGCCGTTGTAGACGAGGCCTGTCGCGGCGGAAGGCACATCGACGGGCACGTCGGAAGCCGTGACGGTCAATGTACCAGGGACGTACGAGAATGAGTAGTTCCTGGCGGAGCCTCCGGACGGGACTAGGGTGTAAATCCCTGGCGACAGGGTGCCCGCCGACACGGAAGGCGCGACGTATCCTGCGGCGGTGGAAGCCGTCTCGCCGTTCACGAACCCCGTGACGGAGACCTCCAGCGACGGGCTGCCGCCTGCGGCTATCGTCTCGCTGACGTACGCGGCGGTCAGCACGGCGCGGGATATCGTCCAGCTGACGGTCTTTACAGAATGAGAGCCGTCCGGCCATGCGTATCCGCTGTACAGCGAGAGGGTGGCGGTGTACTCGCCTGCATCCTTGGCTACGTTGCCGGATATGCTGTATCCCGCACCGGACGGCACCCCGACACGGTACTGGCCGTTGTAGACGAGGTCTGTCGCGGCGGACGGGACGTATGCGGTCGATGACGAGCCCCCTATCGTCAGAGTCCCCGGCACGTACGAGAAGGAATAGTTCCTGGCTGACCCTCCGGACGGGACGAGGACGTAGGAGCCGGGCGAGAGGGAAGGGGACGAGACCGTCGGAGCGACATATCCTGCTGCTGTGGAGGCCGTCTCGCCGTTCACGAACCCCGTGACGGATACCTGCAGCGACGGGCTGCAGCCTGCTGATACGGTCTCGCTGACGTACGAAGCCGTCAGGACCGCAGGGGCGATGCTCCAGGATACCGCCCGGTTGTCGAAGGTGCTGTCGCTCCATGCGTACCCGGGGTTGAGGACGACGCTCGCGGAATAGCTGCCGGCGTTCGTGGCGACGCCGCCGTTCACGGTGTAGCAGGCGCTCTGCTCCACTCCTGCCTGGGCCGATCCGTTGTATACGAGCCCTCCGATGGCGGACGGGACGCTTACAGGCTCTATGACGTTACCGTCCACGTCGGTCAGGCCGTAAATGAGCGAGAACTGACCGCCGTCGGTGTAGTAGCCGAGGGTCATGTTGTTGTAGACGCCGTCATGGTACTGTATCCAGTACCTCCAGTTACCGTTGGAGTAATGGAAGTCACCCACCCCCAGGATGCTGTCCACCCAGTACTTCATCGATCCGGACTCCGACTCGCCGCTCCAGAATGAGCAGGGCACCCCGTTCTCGTTGAGGACCTTCTCCAAGGCCTCCCCCGCGTCGTGCCCCTGGGATGTCAGGGTGATGCCTTCCCTGAGCGATGCGGCGTCCAGGCCGGAGTCGCCGTAGTCGGCGTCCTCGGCGCAGTAGTCCATCCTCAGGAGGAAGGTGAACGTCGCATCGGGGAGCACCTCCACGACGCACGAAGCTGTTTTTCCTCCTGCGGAGGCGGTTATGACCGCAGTCCCGAGAGAGACGGCGACAAGGTTCCCGCCCTGGTCCACGGACACGGCGGCGGAGCTGGAGCTCCAGGTCACCTCGGGATGCGTGGCGTTGGAGGGGCGGACCGTGGCGGACAACGCGAATGTGTCTGAGACGTGCAGCGAGAGGCTGCTCCTGCTCAAAGTCACGGAGCTCACCTCGATCACGTGGGAAGGGAACTCGATCGCCCAGCGGGTTGTGACGGACGTGGACCCTGCGCCCTTCGCGACAGCGGTGAGGGTCCCCGATTCCTCTAAGAAGCAGCTTATGTTGACGGAGAACGCCGAGTTGTTCACCACAGCGTAGCCTGTGGACACCTGGACGCTGTTCTCGTCGTAGACGTAGAACCGCATGCTGGTTGCCCAGGACGGCGCGGTCCCAGAAATATGGACGGCTCCGCCGTCGTATGTGGCGGTCAGGTCCACCGAGTCCTGGGCGGCGTCCGAGCCAGCGAACGCCATGGAGGACATCGTCAGGAGGAACGCCAGAAGCAGCGTCGCTTTCAATTCTCTGTTCATCCGATCACCGTGCCTATCGTTGCATCCTTCATCCTATCACCCCTGCTGAGGCTTTTATTACGAGAGCCTGCGCTGGAATATGCATCCATTGAAATCAGAGGTTTTATAACATATGTGTCCGAAGAAGTGATTTCTTAAAGCATCAGAACTCAAACGGATATCCGCCTCTCAGAAGATGCAAAAGGCACATCACAGCCTGGCTGCCTGCAACCAACAGAGCGGGAACGAGATCGTTGTCAGGGATGCGGGCATCGGCCACCTACGGGAATCGGCCGACCCTATAGCGAACGTTGCGACAGCGCGGTTGGAGAAGGCCCCATCCTTTCGAGGGCGCGATGAGGGTCCAAGGGGTCGTGCATCGCGATGGGGCGTCCGCCTCCGAAGCAGCTATATCCCGGCCATGAGATAGGCCTGCGACATGGTCAGCGGATCCAGGAGGATTGCCGTTTGGAAGGTCGAGGATGCTCCGCCCGCCGGTTCCGAGCAGTGAAACTTCGATGGCTAATCTGGACCAACAGAGAGCAGAAGGCTTAAGTGCATGGCTCTAAAAAGCCGGTCCTGGGCCGGACTGGGAGATCGCCTGTCCCCAGGAGCGGACGCCCCCGGCTGAGCGTCCCCTCCATGATCGGCACCCGAGAGGAACCTCCTCCCCATGGCCGACCTGATCTCCTCCGCGTCGGCGTCCGGGAGCATCGCCAGAGCGGACTCCAGGTCGCACCCTGTCTTTGCCATGATGCCCCGGACCAGCTCGACGGCCCTGTCCTCCCTTCCCTCGGCCCTGCCCTTCAGCAGGCCTTCCTCCCTTCCCTCGGCCCTGCCCTTCAGCAGGCCTTCCTCCCTTCCCTCGGCCCTGCCCTTCAGCAGGCCCTCCTCGCGGCCTATGCCCTTCCAATGGTCCTTGAACTCCTCGCTCATGTTCATGTGGAACGCCCTCACCCCTCTGATTATGTGCTCATCGCCGGG